>NZ_JAFEPJ010000007.1:0-124277 GCF_016893255.1 Staphylococcus sp. GDB20D11A | reverse complement strand
TACTAGACTGGGTGCAGTTCACTTTTATTTGTTATTCATTTTTTAAAACTAAAATCCACATTTCATTTCAAACGAAAATATATAAATTTTAACAATTGATAACCGCAATACTCTATTGTAATTGCTTAACGATTTCTCGATTAAAATCATCTAAATCGTCTGGTACTCGACTTGTTACAATATTGTTGTCTACAACTACTGACTCATCAACTACATGTGCGCCTGCATTTGATAAATCTTTGCGTACATTTAATACTGCTGTTAACGTACGACCTTTTAAATCGTCTGTATCTATTAGTATTTGTGGCCCATGACAAATGGCAAATGTTGGTACATCATTTTTAGTAAAGTATTTAGCAAATGTGCCATATCGACCTTCTGTATCTCCACGTAAATGATCTGGTGAAAATCCTCCAGGAATTAATAATGCATCATAATCTTCTGGTTTAGCTTCTGCAATACCTACATCGACAGTAACTTTTTCACCGTGTTTACCAACAACTTCACTATTTGCAGTATCTCCAATCACTACAGTATTAAAGCCAGCATTCTCTAATGCCTCTTTAGGACTTGAATATTCTATATCTTCAAATTCGTTTGCTAGAATAATTGCTACTTTTTTAGTCATTGAAAATCACCTTTCTATATATCATTGATACAAATACTATAGACAAGTAAATCAATGATTAAACATACAAGATATAAAAATATTAAGCGACTGTCGCGATATCTAACTCTAACACATCTTATGTGGCATTTACTTAGACACTAATTTAACCTTTTCTTCAAGCTGATCTAACAATCCAATCCATTCATCTATATCTTCAACACGTACTTCATCAGGATTTACATGATCGATATCCTCAATAAACTTATTTAAACGCGCTTTTATCTGTTCGATTGTTTGCTGTTCATTCATAAAAAGTTAACTCCTTTTATTTTGTTTTCTTTTTCATTATTATCCTAACAGAAATTGCGTTAAAGCGATATAATCTTAGCTATATTTATGACATTCAAATTATTTTGACTTTTAAAAATCCCCTTTTCAATTAACTAAAATTAAGAGATAATTTGTTACGAGTGATAATACCAAGTGGTATCATACCGATATGAACCAAATAGAAAGAAGGAAGTTTAAGACGATGAATAGCGTCAAATTGAAGCAACCTGTTAGCATTCACAATGACCCATGGGAGGCATATAACGATGTTAAAGAACATGGCCAATTAACTTTAAGTAACATCGAATTTACAACTACAAATCTTTGTAATATGCGTTGTAGCCACTGTGCAGTTGGTTATACTTTACAAACTGTCGACCCCGAGCCTTTAGATATGGACTTAATTTATCGTAGACTTGATGAAATTCCAAATCTGCGAACGATGTCAATTACAGGTGGCGAACCAATGTTTTCTAAAAAGTCTATTAGAAATGTTGTTAAACCTCTATTAAAGTATGCACATAATCGAGGTATATATACACAAATGAATTCAAACCTAACATTGCCTCAAGATCGTTATTTAGATATTGCTGAATATATCGATGTTATGCATATCTCACATAACTGGGGAACAACTGATGAATTCGCAAATGTTGGCTTTGGCGCAATGAAGAAGCAACCACCGTTAAAAGCTAAGTTAAAATTATATGAACAAATGATTTCGAATGCACGTACATTATCAGAACAAGGAATGTTTGTATCTGCGGAAACAATGCTCAATCAAAGTACGCTACCACATTTACGAAAAATACATCAAGAAGTCATTCATGATATGAAATGTAGCAGACACGAGATTCACCCTATGTATCCAGCTGACTTTGCAAGTCAATTAAATGTGTTAACTCTAGCGGAAATGAAAAAGACAATTCATGATATATTGGATTTCAGAGATGAAGATATTTGGATGTTATTTGGTACTTTGCCTGTGTTTCCATGCTTAAAAGATGATGAAGATCAAAAGTTACTATCACGTTTAAGAACTGCTAAAAATGTAACGACTAGAAATGACCCGGATGGCCGTAGTCGTTTAAATGTCAATGTATTTACAGGTAATGTAATTGTAACTGATTTCGGAGATGAAACAGGTACAATTTCGAATATACAAAAAGATAAATTAACAGATGTATTTGATAAATGGTTATCCTCTGATCTTGCTAAATCATTAAATTGTCATTGTTCCGAGTTTAGTTGTTTAGGACCAAATGTTCTTGTTAAAAATATGTACTATCCGAATATGGATTTTAAAGATAATGAGCGTCATATGCACAAACAACCACAAATTATACAATTTTAAAAACGCTTAATTATGCGGAAAAGCACTTTATTGATAAGTAGTCTCCGCATATTTTAATGCTATTACAAAATTAAAAACAATTAATCGCTGGCAGCACTCTACTTAAATAATAAAGGTCATTTAATAGGACTAATAGTATATAATAAAAGGGTTAAATTTTAATTAAAAACATAAATGTGCATAATCAAAAAGACAGATTGTAGGTGGAATATTCGAACATAACAGTTCAATTCATCCTTAACAATCTGTCTTTATATTTTTAGTCT
The DNA here is from genome assembly GCF_016893255.1 of Staphylococcus sp. GDB20D11A. Classification (NCBI taxonomy): domain Bacteria; kingdom Bacillati; phylum Bacillota; class Bacilli; order Caryophanales; family Staphylococcaceae; genus Staphylococcus; species Staphylococcus sp. GDB20D11A. Next base: position 121,717 of record NZ_JAFEPJ010000007.1, on the reverse strand, counting down.
CTAATATGTTGCACTTGAGCTAAATATTCAATTGTTTGTTTACTTTCAATGCGACGTGCTTTTCTTCGTTCAACACGTTGTGGTGCTGTATCATAAAACCATTTTTCAACATCATCTTCTGGATATACTCCAGGTACATGTTTAGGTTTGCCTTCATCATCTAACGCAACAAATGTTAGGTAACTTAATGCAGCTAAATCATGCATGTTATTAAATACATCGTCAATTCTAATTTGAACGACCACTTCCATCGAACTTGTCCCAGCGTATGAAACCATCGCTACGTATTGTAATATGTCCCCTGTTTTAATCGGCTTTAAGAAATCTACTGAGTCTGTAGATGCAGTAACTACTTGCGCACCAGCATGTTTCATAGCTGTGATTGCTGCAATTTCATCAATATTAGCCATCAATGTACCACCAAACATTGTATGATGGTGATTCGTATCTTGAGGGAAAACTTGTCTATTTTTATAACATTTTGATTCTGACATAGATTTCATTGGTCTGTCCTGATTTGTCATTATTTTATCTCCCAATCTATACTTTAATCACGTATTTGACCTTTAAATACATGTTTCATTTCCTACTCAGCACCTCAAAATAACATTTATTAAAATGTTGATGCCCAATTTCCATTTTCAAATACTAGTTCTTTTGAACCATCTTCGAATATGCCATAAATAGTCAAATCACTACTACCAATCATGAAGTCGACATGTACGTTTGAATCATTTAATCCGCTTGCAATCTTTTCCTCAACAGTCATTTCCGTTCCACCTTGAATATTGAAGGCGTAAGCAGATCCAATCGCTAAATGACATGCTGCATTTTCATCAAATAAAGTATTGTAAAAAATGGTATTACGATTTGATATCGGTGAATCATCAGGTACTAACGCTACTTCACCTAATCTTCTTGAACCTTCATCGGTATTGATTAAATCTTTCAATACCGCTTCACCTTTTTCAGCTGAAAAATCAATAATTTCTCCATCTTTAAACATCAATTTAAATTGATCGATAATTGTGCCATTATAACTTAAAGGCAATTTATTAGTAACATATCCATCTACTCTATTTCGATCTGGTGCTGTAAATACTTCTTCAGTTGGTATATTAGCAATAAAAGCTTGTTCCTTGCCGTTAACATAACTTGTAGCATCTTCCCAGATATGATTTTTCGCTAAACCTACTGTTAAATCAGTACCTTCAGATACATAATGCAACGCATGGTAGTTTTTTTGCTGTAATTTTTGTGCGTAAACACTTAAATTAGCGATGTGTTGACGCCAATTTTCAACTGGATCGTTACCATCAATTCGCACAATATCGAATACCTCGTCAATAAACTTAATATATGCTTCTTCTACAGATAGTTCAGGATATACTCTCTTCGCCCAAGCTTTAGATGGAAAAGCAGCTACGACCCATGGAAATTGATTTTTTTGTACACTTTCCATATATCCTTTAAATGCGCGTGCGTTTTGTTGTTGAAATGCTTGTAATTTTTGGCTATCGATACCATCCATTAAATCAGGATCCTCACTAATAAGTGCTAAATTAGCAGCGCCACGTTTAACGTAATCCATTCTCGCTTCAACATCATATGATTTTATCTCATGATTAGCAAAATGTTCCACAGATTCATTTTCAAATTTTAAGCGTTTTAAGGTTGGATCGCTATATACAACACGTACATCTGAAGCGCCACAATGATATGCTTCTTCTACAATTAAATGCGTTAATTCTAATGTTTCTACCGATGATCTAATAAATACTGGCTGTTTTGGTTGAACATTCATACCAACCTTAACTAAAAGTTCAGCGTATTGTTGTAACTTTTCTTTGTAATTAGTCAAAATTCCCACTCCTAGTCGTGTCGCAATTGTCCTAAAGCGTCAGCAATAGCTGTCACTTCACTTGGCGACAATCTTTCTCTTGATTGAACAAAATCATATATATCTGTTAATTCTTCTTCATTTGCATTTGTATATTTTTCAGGATCTAATAATCCTTGATTAACAATATTTAACTTCTCTCTAATAGCTAATACTTTCTCTTCATTTGTCATAGACACAATGTTCACCTCTAATAATAGTTATGTTATCAAAGTATCACAATTTAATAAACTTTAATAGAATTTTATATAATCTGCTTTCTTATTGTTTAAAGTCGCTATAAAATGGGGATATAACTACATAGTTTGGAGGTATCAAAATGGTAGATGTAGCATTTGTCTGTCTTGGCAATATATGTCGTTCTCCAATGGCAGAAGCAATCATGCGACAAAGACTTAAAGACAGAAATATTCATGATATAAAAGTACATTCAAGAGGTACTGGTAGCTGGAATTTAGGAGAGCCGCCTCATGAAGGTACACAAAAAATTCTCAACAAACACAATATTCCATTTGATGGCATGATTAGTGAATTATTCGAAGCGACAGATGATTTTGATTACATTGTGGCTATGGATCAAAGTAACGTTGATAATATTAAATCTATCAATCCTAATCTTAAGGGACAATTGTTCAAACTGTTAGAATTTAGTAATATGGAAGAGAGTGATGTACCAGATCCATACTACACGAATAATTTTGAAGGTGTATACGACATGGTATTATCATCTTGTGATAATTTAATAGACTACATCGTAAAAGATGCAAATTTGAAAGAGGGGTAGTTTTTTATGGAAAATAAATTTGTTCCTGGTATTTTAATTGGTGCCGTAATTGGTGGCGCAATTAGTTTAGCTGATAAATCTACACGTCAAGCTTTAGTTCAATCAGTTAAAGATGCAAAAAATGGTAACCGCACTCGTAAGCCTTCTAAAGTCAGCAAGATTAAAGACGAAGTTTTATACTGGAAAGATGTTGTTGAAGAAATTCGTCGTAATAATCCTGAATTAGAACGTTCATTAAAGGATGCGAAAGAAACATTTGTTAATAGAAAAAATCAACGCTAAGATGATTTTGTTTTTATAAGGCAATACTTAACAATTTGGTGTACGCCTTTCATAGTTATCATTATTAAATGATAATACAATGATTGGCCAAACTGCATTGTTTCAGTATTGCCTTTGTTTTAATTTTAAATCAAAATAGCCTATGAAAGATTTAAATCAATTAATTTCTATAATATTATCATTTTTAAAGCATATCATTGTTTAGTTTTTTTATAATTGGATAAATACTAATAGTTACTTTATAAAACATTACATAGAGAAAGGTTAAGGAGTGCACATGTCGAAAAAGGATCACTCTTCTTCAAAATACCTTAATTCTGTTAAGGAAACGCAAGAGGAGTCAAAAAAGAAAAATAAAAGTAATCCCAAAATTGATGTTGATCGTACATATATTGAACCTCAACAATTCCAATCTAAGAAACCTAAAAAAGAGGATCAGGTTTTCTTCTTATCAAGATTAAATAAACCTGCAAAATATAAGAAAGACTCTAATTTCTTATCATATCTCATCTATCGCATAGGAAAAGATGATGCCTCAGGACTAGCAGCGCAAATGACTTACCATTTCGTACTTGCTATGTTCCCTATGTTGCTTTTCCTATTAACATTATTACCATTTTTCAATATTAAGCAGAGTCAAATTACTAATATGTTAAGTAATGCACCCGCTGAAACATCTACTCTAATTAAGAGTGTAATTGGTGATATAACTCAAAACTCCAGTGGTGGCTTATTATCTATCGGTTTGATTTTAGCAATTTGGTCAGCTTCAAATGGAATGACTGCAATTATGAATTCTTTCAATGTTGCTTACGATGTAGAAGATAGCCGTAATGGAATCGTATTAAAACTACTAAGTGTTGTCTTCACTGTAGTTATGGGCGTTGTGTTTGTAGTTGCTCTAGCATTACCAACGCTTGGTTCTGTAATTAGTCATTTCCTATTCGGTCCACTTGGATTTGACGAACAAGTGAAATGGATTTTTAATCTTATTAGAATTGTGTTACCAATCATTATTATATTTATCGTATTTATCGTGTTATATTCGGTTGCACCTAACGTTAAAACGAAGCTTAAGTCAGTATTACCAGGAGCAGTATTTACTTCAATTATTTGGTTAGCTGGTTCATTTGGTTTTGGTTGGTATATTTCAAATTTTGGTAACTATTCTAAAACATATGGCAGTATCGCGGGTATCATCATTTTGTTACTATGGTTATATATCACAAGTTTTATTATAATTGTCGGTGCTGAAATCAATGCAATCATTCATCAGCGTAGTGTAATTAAAGGTAAAACACCTGAAGAAGCAGCATTAGAACATGATGACAATAATAAAAATCATTATAATGAGAACACTAGGTATGAATATGATGAAGATACTAATGCAACACATCAACGTACGTATCATGTTGATGAACATCCTAGTGATACCTATCCAGAAGATGATAAAAATATAAAAGACAAAATCGTTGATAAGCTTAAAAAAGACTAAACAACAATAAAACAGAGGTTTTCGCTAATGATTGCGAAGACCTCTGTTTTTTGGTGTCTATTTGATGTTATATTGTGATTGGCGTCAGTAACTTTTCTTAATTCGATATGAACTATTGAATTAAATTATGTTGGAATGCATAGATTACAGCTTGTGTTCTATCTTGCACTTCTAACTTACTTAAAATGTTACTCACATGTGTCTTAACCGTTTTAATAGTAATATGCGATGCACTAGCAATTTCTTGATTTGAGTAACCTTTCGCAATCAATAATAATATTTCCATTTCTCGTTCTGTAAGCATTTCATATAACTCTGCGCGCTTTTTCATACGGTTACGCATTTTCACTAAAACTTCCGGTTCAAAAACAGATTCTCCTCTAGAAGTTTTACGAACTGCATCGGCGATATCTTTTGCACTTGTTGTTTTTAAAATGTAACTATCGACACCTGCATCTAATGCACGATATACCTCTTTATCTTCAATAAAACTAGTTAACATTAATACTTTAATTTGCGGTAAATCTTTTTTAATCTGAGTCGTCGCTTCTACACCATCCATGTCATCCATAAGTAAATCCATTAAAATTAAATCTGGCTTCAACTCATGGGCTTTGGCAATTGCTTCTTTACCAGAAGCGCCTTCACCAACTACTTCAATATCACTTTGCGTTGATAGATAACTTGAAATTCCTATACGTACCATTTCATGATCATCCACAAACAATACTTTAATCGTCATACGAATCCTCCTTATTTAAAGGTGCTTTCACCTCGATACGTGTACCTGAATCTGGCAATGATACAATATGGAACGTTGCACCAATTTCCAAAGCTCTTTCACGCATATTTTTAAGTCCATAACTTTGTTCTAATTTTTCATCAACATTAAAACCTTTACCATTGTCTTGAATTCTCAACAATAAATAATCGTCTTTATTAAACAATTCTACTGTCACTTTTGTACCGTTTGAATGACGCAATGTATTCGAAATTGCTTCCTGTGTAATTCTGAACAAATGATCTTCAATACCTTTAGGCACTTTAAAATCTTGTATTTCATGCACAACTTTCATTGGCACTTTTTTTTGTAAATCAATAACTAAATCTTTAATACCCTCACCTAAAGATTTGTCTTTTAAACCAAGCGGTCTTAAATGTAACAGCAAAGCACGCATTTCTAACTGCGAATCTTGAACCATTTTCTCTAAAATCGGAATTTGTTGGTCTAATGGTGGTTCTAACTTCGTTTCTTTGATAGCAGATAGCATCATACTTGCCGCAAAAAGTTGCTGACTAACAGAATCGTGAAGTTCTCGTGCTAGTCTTTGACGTTCATCTTCAATAATCTTTTTAACTTTCACATCATTAATATTATAATTTTCATTGGTTAAGTTTTGAGTTTTAAGTCGCAACTTATGCAATTCTTGATTTAAAGGTACGAGTGTATGGTATAAATCTAACGTTTCACTATATATTTCTATATTTTGATCATTAATGCCAACTGTTTCGCCTTCCATTGAACGCTCAATTTGCGTCTTAATCCAATCATTTTGCTGATTGATTTTGTAAGCGAGTACCGAACCAACAATAATACACAATAAAATGATGATGAGATTTAAAAATAAAAAGACTGGTATTCCGAATATTTGTGTATAAAACATACCTTGAAAATAGATGATATTTACAAAAACTTTATCGATGAACAGAAATGCAGCTAGCATGCTATATACTAAGATGAGCATTGAACCAATTGTTCTAATGTAGTGGTTCATCGATAAATCACCTCTACGTCTCCGATAAACGTTGATACGTAGATATTAACTGTGTAGTTATCCGGTTTCATCATTTCTTCAATATGAATATTGTTATTTTCAACTTTATATGATTTTTCATTCACGTAAGTGCTTCCATAAAAAGCAGCTACATGTAAATTAATATTGTAATTAACCGGCAATATAACCTGCACTTTACCTAAAATGTGTCTAACAACAATGGTATTATTTTCCTTAATATTTGCAGCTTTTGTTAAGTCAATATGTAGGTCGCCAATTCCATGTTGAATTTGCACATCTTCCCACTTATATACATAAACTGGTGTACGTTGCTCACCAAACCACTTTTGTTTAATAAAAGATGGTGAAGTCATAACCTCATCCGTCGCAACTACTTTTTTTGGTTTAAACTTGTGTATTAAATAACGCACAATAAGTAGTAATAAAAAGACGAACAAGATGATGATTGTATACTTATTAGACAATAATGTGAATGCAATTAATAGCGCGCCTATCCAAAACGCCAAAAGGCCACGTATTTTATGAAAATAAAGATATCCTACATAAACTAATACACATCCCAATAATAGAACGAGTAAAAAGCCAATTTTTTCAAAAAATATGTAGTAAAAATTGGCAATAATCATTAATGCAGTAAAAATGATCAACATTTGCGTTGATATATATTTGTGTGTCATGTTTCGCCGCCTTTCTATGCCACAGCGTTCATATAATTTATTAGATACGATGTTTTTTCTGTTTCTATTTTTTCAGTTGAAGTTTGTTGAATTTGAGTTTCAATTTGTGCATAATATGCTTCAACTTTATTCAACTCTGATTTAATATTTTCAATTTCTTGATTATTGATTTCTCTTGCACATTGAATTTGAAATGCTTCAGCAATATCAATATATTTATTTTCTAATGTTAGCATTAGACTGTCAATTAACTTGCTAAGTTGTTCTTTTTTAGTAATTAAATAACGCATATAGTCATCTAAATTTTTCATTTTTTCATCTAACATTAAAAGGTAGTGCTTGATATTATTTCTTACTGTTGCTCTCAAAAACTGTTCAATATAACGTTCAACATAGTTCATAACTATCACCTTTTATAATAAGTTTTAAAATACCAAATGCGCTATGTATCTTCGTTGATGTCGATGATATGTTTGCTTAAAAACTACTTTATTACAACATATTTTTGAAATGACGCATTGATTGTGTTCTTAATTATTATAAAACAGTTCCGAAACCAATATGAATAGGCTCCGGAACTAAATGATGTTCATACTTTAGTCTTAGTATATGTTGAACTATTCTTCTTCAATCTTTGTCGTTAAAATCGGACCATCCTTAGTCACGATAACCGTATGCTCAATTTGAGCGACAAAACTTTTATCGCTCGTTTCAAAAGCCCATTCATTTTTACCTTCTGTAACAAATGATGCATTTGATGAGATAAACGGTTCAATAGCTAATACCATACCTTCAGTTAATAATGTTTTATCTTTTGGATCAAAGTAATTAAGTACATGTGCTGGCGCTTCATGTAATGATAAACCAACACCATGACCTGTTAAGTTTTTAATGACTTTCAAATCATTTTGTCTAGCTGTATTATGCACCGCTTTACCAATGTTACTTAACTTAGTACCCGGTTTTACTTTTGCAATTGCATTCTCAAATGCCATCGTTGCTACGTCACATACTTTTTGTTTCATTGGATCGTCTGATTCTCCAACGACAAATGAAATGCCTGTATCTGCATAATAGCCATTCTTCAATGCCGATACATCAATATTTACTAAATCTCCTTCACGAATGACACGCTTACTTGGAATCCCATGTGCCACCTCTTCATTCACACTAATACACGTTTGACCAGGAAAATTTTCATCATGAATTGGCGCAGAAATAGCACCGTATTCTTCAAATAACTCTTTCGCAATATTATCAAGCTCTTTCGTAGTGATACCTGGTTTGGTTGCAGCTTGCATTGTATTGCGCACTTTAGCGCATATGTATCCAATTTCTTTTAACGCTTGTAATTCTTCTTCTGTTTTTACAATCATTTTATCCCGTTCCTTTTTTATATAATTATAACTTATTATAGCAAAAATTCTTTGATATACTAAAGATGTTACTTTAGTATTTTGGAAAATGAGTGGGACATTGTGTGATAAAGAAAAAATATTTCTTTATCGTCCCCAACTTGCATTGTCTGTAGAAATTGGTGTTCCAAATTCTCTATGTTGGGGCCCCGCCAACTTGCATTGTCTGCAGAAATTGGTGTTCCAATTTCTCTATGTTGGGGCCCACACCCCAACTTGCACATTATCGTAAGCTGACTTTTCGTCAGCTTCTGTGTTGGCGCCCCGGACTAGAATTGAAAAATGCTTGTTACAAGTGCATTTTATTTCAGTCAACTACTAACAATATAACATTGTGGAGCCCAGAGCTTTGATTAATGTATATGAAAATCAAAGTAATGCCTAAGCATGATTATTTCAAATGTTTTACATACATGAACTTTTCCACTGTACGATACTATTATTATAAAGCGCTCGCTAAGATTTTACGATGATTAGAGGTTAAAAAATGAACGATCAATGGTATAAACATTTAATTGGTGCCAGAACAATTAAAACTGGTATTGCCATTTTTTTAACAGCTGTCTTTTGTATGGCACTAGATTTAACTCCCATCTATGCCATTTTAACAGCTGTAGTCACAATTGAACCAACTGCCAAGGCATCACTTATTAAAGGTTATCGTAGATTACCTGCTACAGTAATTGGTGCAGGCTTTGCAGTATTATTTACATATTTATTCGGCGATCAATCACCTTTTACATATGCATTGAGTGCGACGTTCACGATTTTATTCTGTACAAAACTCAAATTGCAAGTTGGTACGAATGTTGCTGTACTAACATCATTAGCTATGATTCCGGGTATTCATGATGCCTACATATTCAACTTTTTGTCTCGAACATTGACGGCGATTATTGGACTCGTGACATCAGGTTTAATTAACTTCATGGTGTTCCCACCTAAGTATTATGGTCAAGTTGAAGAAAAATTAAGTAAGACAGATGCCTTGATGTATAAATTATTTTACAATCGCTGCCAAGAACTTATTTTATCAAGACTGCAATCTGATAAAAGCGAAAAAGCATATAAAAATATTTTCAATTTAAACAATCAAGTTGAAACGTTAATAAGTTATCAACGTGACGAATTAAGCTATCATAAGAAAAAAGAATGTGATTGGAAATTACTCAACCAATTAACTAAACGTGCATATACGAATCGTTTATTTATCACTCATTTATCAAATATCATTTACTTGCCTAAAAATACTCGTGTTAACTTTTCAGGTGACGAAAAAATGGCATTACTAAAAATTAGTAGTAGCATCAAAGATATATTTTATGATGGTTCATTTAAGAGAGAAGATGATTCTGTAGAAACTTTACGTTCGACAATAAAAGCACTTGAAATTAGTGGTGAAAATCAAATTAAAAGTCATATACTATACGAAGTTCTAATGATTTATCGACTGCTAGACAGCAGATATGCTTAATTTAAGCACCTTATGCTAATTGGCACCATTAGATATATTCTTACTTTATCAGTAACTTTATCGTATATAGCATGTCCCTTTTAAAAATTACAAGCATAAATATTCAGACTCAAATATAGCCACACACCTAAACTACGGAGGGATGTGGCTGTCTTTTTTGATTGTAATTATGTATCAGATTTAAATCATTAATGTAACGAGGCTAATTCATTAATAAATTTAGTAAAATCTGATTTAGTAACATTTATCCTTAATGAAATACCAGATTCTGTTGCCATGTTTGAATGCCTTAAACCAGAATCAAAATCAATATAAATACAAAGCAGTTCTTGATTAAAATCAATAATCATAAAATGTAAATCAGGTTCTATAAAATATATTTCGGTAACTGGATTATCGTATTCCATATGTTTTAAATTGTCCATGTCACTATCAAAAAGTGCAAATTCAAATTTAATTTCTTGATCTTCGAAAGTTGCACTAGTGTCGAAATAAAAAATTTTATTATCTTCTTCGATAACTACATCTTTTAAAATAAATGTTATCGATGTTTTACTATGTACATAAGATGCATCTCTTAAAATCACTTTAGTAGGCTTCATCGTCAAATTCCTTTCATCATTCATTTTTTCATGTTGCATAATCACCATTACTATTGATAATTCTAGGATAGATACTCATTGTATAATAATTATTCACTAGAACAAAAACACACACACATTATTTTGGTTGTTTCCATCCAAAATAATGTGTGTGTTTATACATATATAATTAATTACTAAACTTCATCGTTTATCAATTTTAAATCCATTGATGCGATGTTCAGAGTTAACGAGATTTCTTCTGTCTATTTGCTCTGTCTATTAATACTTGTTTCGCTTGCTTTTCCGCTTCATTATCTATTTCTTTAGGCTCAAACGGAATACCCTTACGTTCACAAGCTTTTTCTAACAGATAATCAGTGATTTCGTAATTTTTAGGTAAAATTGGTCCGTGTAAATAAGTACCTAATAAATTTTTATAATGAATGCCTTCTTTTTTATCTTCATCATTATTACCATAACCAAAAGTAACATGACCAAGTGTACCGAAATTATGATATGTTCTACCACCGTGATTTTCAAAACCTACAATAGTTCCAAAAGTATCACTTTCGATAACAATATCTCCTGTTAATCGGTTTGTCTTTGATTCAGTATAAAAGTCTAAAATACCTAACCCTTCTAATTCTGTACCATCAGGCGTGATATATTTTTTTCCTAAAAATTGATAGCCTCCACAAATCGTTAATCCCGGCATACCATCTTCAATCGCTTCTTTAAGTGGTGTCTTAATTTTACTTAATTCTTTTGTTGCTAATGCTTGTTCTCTATCACTTCCACCACCGATAAAGAAAATATCACATTCATCAAAGGTAATACCTTCTGTTTCATTGATTTCTACGACATTAACTTTAATATTTCGTTTTTTTGCACGTTGTCTTAAAGCAATAATATTTCCTATATCACTGTATAAATTCAATTTATCTGACATAAAATGATAAATAGTCAATTCATGCATATTATGATTGGCCTCCTTCAAACGAACGGTTTAATTGTTCAAGCATAGGCGCTAATGATGTATAGTTTGGTATTGCAACTGTAAAACCTTTATAATCCATAGTCTTTGCCGTTGCTTTATAAATATCACGCTCAACTATAATTGGTACTTCAACCTCTGCTAACTTCAATCGCAATTGAAGTTCTTCTGCTCGTGTACCTGTCACGATGATAGCTTCAATTTGTTGCTTAGATAATTTTTCAAAATCTGCATCATAAATCCATGAAGTATCTCGACCATCTGCAGCGTTATCATTTAGCGAAATAACATACACTTTTTCGCCCTCTAATTGTTCACCAACTGATAAACTTGCATTCATTCCTGCAGGGTTTTTAGCTAAATTAATCATCGCTTCTTTTCGTTCTTTTTTAAAGTACTGCATACGACCATTGTCTGATGTATACGTTTCAAAGCCATTTTTAATTGCTTGTTCATTTAACCCTAGCTCTCTTAAAACTGTATATGCTGCTAACGCGTTATAAGCGTTAAAGTCACCTGCAATTTTCATATCATATTTTTCATCATTGATATTTAAATGTAAAAACGGTGCCACATCAAAACTTGATATTTCATATTTTGCTTGCTCTCGTTTGAAACCACACTGACAGTGATAATGACCAATTTGATTATAATGAATATAATCGTATTGCAATAAGCGACCACAGTTTGGACAATATCTACTTTCATTCATCGTACTTTGCTCAAATTCATGTGCATGTGCTTTCATACCATAGTACACAATCGTATCACTTGCGATTTTCAAACGACTCACAAATGGATCATCAGCATTTAGCAATAATTTGATGCCTTTATTACTAATTGTCTCTGCAATGTTGTTAACCATAATATCAATTTCACCGAAGCGATCCATTTGATCTCTAAAGAAATTAGTAAATACCATCATTGAAGGTGTAACTTCTTTTAACACACGTGGAATCGAACCTTCATCAATTTCGATTACCGCAATTTTAGTCTTAGGTGTTGATTGCATGATGAATGCAGAAGTTATACCTGCAGCCATATTAGCACCTTCATTATTGTGTATAATTTGAATATTATTTGCTTGTAAAGTATGTCCAATTAAGTTTGAAGTCGTTGTTTTACCATTTGTTCCACTGATAAATACAATATCATCAACTTGCTCTGCTAATTTTCTTAATATATCTGTATCCACTTTTCTAGCGATTTGTCCAGGTAAATCTGTTCCTCTTTTACCTACTGCTCTACTTGCTTTACGCGCCAATTTCGCTAGATGGATTGCCGTCCACTGTCTCATGTGTTTCCTCCTCAAATTTCCACTCGCATCATTATAACATGACAAGGCAACTTCAAAAAAGTTTCTCAATCACAAATTGATACAGTGTTTCTAAATTATAATCATTCTCATTTAGATAATTAAAAATGATATTTATTCTCAATTAAATCTCGCTAAATGATACATTTTCTCAATTAGAACGCTGAAACCAGGCATTAAATTATAATTATTATTATTTACAATTGAGAATGAGTTTGTTATACTAAGTTTAATTCATAGTAATTTTAATTTACAAATAAGAGGTGTATCAAAATGTTAAGTAAAAATTTATTAGAAGCATTAAATGATCAAATGAACCATGAGTACTTTGCAGCACATGCATATATGGCAATGGCAGCATACTGTGATAAAGAATCGTACGAAGGATTTGCAAACTTCTTCATTCAACAAGCTAAAGAAGAACGTTTCCATGGACAAAAGATTTATAACTATATTAACGACAGAGGTGCACATGCAGAATTCAGAGCAGTTTCAGCACCAAAAATTGACTTTTCAAGCATACTAGAAACTTTCAAAGACAGCTTATCTCAAGAACAAGAAGTAACAAGACGTTTCTATAACTTATCTGAAATCGCTCGTCAAGATAAAGATTATGCAACTATCTCATTCTTAAACTGGTTCTTAGATGAACAAGTCGAAGAAGAATCAATGTTTGAAACTCACATCAATTATTTAACTCGTATCGGCGATGACAGCAATGCATTATATCTTTACGAAAAAGAACTTGGCGCTCGTACATTCGACGAAGAATAATTAAACATCACTACAATAGACAGATAAATATCATACGACATGATAGACATTTGGGTCACATACAATAACCCAATGTCTATATTATTTTGCTTTACGGAGATCACTAGATTCATTTTCTGAATCATTGATCTGCGTTTTTTCATTTTCAAGGCTAATTATTGTATTTTTAGTCATTTATTTTTTAAACTACTAATGTTAATAACTCTAAATTTAATGTTGAATTAATTTGACCGATTTTAAAGCATATCATCATTTACTTTTTAATCAGAGTTACATCCAAATGATAGATTTCACGTTATACCTTCACGTATAATATTATGTATCGTTTGTAAGCAAATGACTAAAAAGTCTATTAATATATACATTTAATTAATTGAAAGGATTGACTACATGATACAAGATGCGTTTGTTGCACTTGATTTTGAAACAGCAAATGGTAAACGTACAAGTATTTGTTCTGTCGGAATGGTTAAAGTCATTGATAGTCAAATAACAGAAACATTTCATACTCTTGTGAATCCTCAAGACTATTTTTCACAACAAAATATTAAAGTTCATGGCATACAACCAGAAGATGTTGAAAATGCACCTACGTTTGACTACGTATTTCCATATATGATGCAATTTATTGCAGATTTACCTGTTGTCGCACATAACGCGGCATTTGATATGAACGTCTTACATCAAAGCATTCAAAATATTGGTTTACCAACTCCAAATTTAACTTACTTTTGTAGTTATCAACTTGCTAAAAGAACCGTTGATTCGTATCGATACGGTTTAAAACATATGATGGAGTTTTATCAATTAGATTTTCATGGTCATCATGATGCATTGAATGATGCCAAAGCATGCGCAATGATTACTTTTAGGCTACTGAAAAATTATGAAAATTTAACATATGTAACTAATATTTATGGTAAAAATCTAAAAGATAAAGGCTAGGACTAAATAAAATACTCCCTTCAAAGTAAGCATTGTAAAAATGTAAACTTTGCAGGGAGCTTTATTTTATATAAAGTCATATATCGTCATATTTTTATAAGTCGATTGTTCTAAATTACCTACAGTGACACCAATAAGTCGAATTGGTACGTCAGGGTCTTTTAAATCGTTATAAAGTAAATATGCAATATTATAAATATCTTCTTCAGAACTAACCGAATCTCTTAAACTCATCTGTTTAGATAACGTTTCAAATTGATAAGTTTTAATTTTAACCGTTACAGTTTTAGCTGACTTCTGTAATTTATTTAGACGTTCAGCTGTTTTACCTGACAACTCCCATACTTTTCTTAAAATCTCTTCATCATCATTCACGTCTGTTGCAAATGTGCGTTCTGTCCCTACTGATTTTCTTACTCTTGATGATTTCACTTCACTATGGTCAATACCGCGTGCCTTGTTATATAAACCCCGACCTCTTTTTCCAAACAAACGTATTAATTCAAATTCCGTTTTCTCATATAAATCTCTACCGTTAAAAATACCATTATCATGCATTACTTTTTTGGAAGCTTTACCTACGCCTGGAAAATCTCCAATATCCAATGTCATCAAAATATCATGGACATTTTGATAATCAATCACAGTCATACCATCAGGTTTATTCATACCACTCGCTAATTTAGCTAAAAATTTGTTATAAGAAACACCTGCAGATGCTGTTAAATGTGTCTGCTCTAGAATATCTTTTCTAATATACTGAGCAATTTTCGAAGCAGGAAGGTCTGGTCTCACTAATTCTGTAATATCTAAATACGCTTCATCCAATGACATCGGTTCTACTTTGTCTGTATAACTTCGGAAAATAGACATAATCTGCGCAGATGTTTCTCGGTAAGCACCAAAATTACTTGTGACAAAGTATCCATTTGGACATAATTTATGCGCTTGTGACATAGGCATTGCTGAATGGACGCCGTATTTTCGTGCTTCATAAGATGCCGTAGAGACAACACCCCTACTACTTGCTTTACCACCAACAATGACTGGTTTCCCTTTCAATTTGGGGTTATCTCTCATTTCGACTTGTGCAAAAAAATAGTCCATATCTATATGAATAATTCGTCTCTCAGTCAAGTGCTCACCTCCCTCTAATTTTTACTTTTATAACGCACAAAAATATCTCAACATAATTATACGCTGTGTACGATTTTTTTACATAAATCTTGCACTTAGCGATAACTATATTGAGATAACTACAAGTTGTTATAAAATCAATTGCTATTTAAGCATGATGATGAAGACGATTGAGTAAGAAAACATAGGTAATCTGAAATAATTCAAGCAAATTCATTTTGTTGGTATCATCATATTTAAATTTATTATTGAGTCGGCTTTTGATGATACAAATAAATACTATCTTCATCTTGTTGAACATATTTAAAACTACTAGATATTGTTAATGCAACAAGCAAAATATCTATAAAGCAATAAGCGGTATGCATACTAAACATAAAAATAAGTGATGAATAACCAAATACCTTAATTAAAATAAGCAAGCCAGTACTTAATAGGATTAGTGGTGACAGCATAATAATTGAGAATTGCCATTTGTTGAAGCAAGCATCTGCTGTTTGGAATAAGATTCTGTCTTTTTTTATATTAAACATAGGTTTGCTATCTTTTTTAAATAAAAGAAATAATGCTCTATGGATAAGTTCATGTAAAATCAATAAAATAATGAATCCAGCAAACCCATATACAAGATTGATGATGATATTTTGATCGACAACCGCTGTGACACCTAACGCCCACTTATACGTAAATAAAATCACGAATAACGCAATAACAAGTTGCAAGATAATAAACCTTCGCATTTGAAAATTATTTGTCGTTAAATCAATTTTATGCATTGCCAACCCTCCTGATCATGACATTCTTATTCTTCTTTAAATATAGTATACAATGTCACATTTAATTTAAAAAGTTCATATCAAGAAAGTAAATTGGCTGTAATAAAATTTTAATATACGACTTCTTTCTTCACTTAATAAGGCGAAATTTTATCTCAAATCATGTGCGCTATTTCAAATTGAATAATGCAACTGTCTCAACATGTGTTGTTTGTGGAAACATATCTACCGGTGTTACCTCTTCAAGTTGATATTTTTCAGCTAATAATAATGCATCACGTTGCTGTGTTGCGGGATTACATGAAATATAGACAATACGCTTAGGTTCTAATGTAAGCAAAGTCTGAATAAACGTTTCGTCACAGCCCTTTCTTGGCGGATCAACCATTACAACATCTGGTTTAATCCCTTGTGCCTTCCATTGTAAAATAACTTCTTCAGCTTTCCCACAGACAAAAGTTGTATTATTGCATTGGTTTATAGTCGCATTTTGTTGTGCGTCTTCAATTGCAGAAGGTACTACTTCAACACCGTATACATGTTTTGCATGTGGTGCCATATATAGCCCTATTGTTCCAATACCACAATAGGTATCTAATACAACTTCATTACCTGTCAATTGCGCATACTCAATTGCTTTATTATATAATTTCTCTGTTTGTTCAGAATTAATTTGGTAGAATGACTGATCACTTATTTTAAATGTACTATCTGTTAATTGATCAATAATTGTATCTTTACCATATAGCGTTATAGACTGACGTCCCATAATAACATTAGAGTGGCTATCATTAATGTTTTGTTTAATGCTTGTCACATTAGGAAATGCATCTAATATCTTCTCAACAACAGCATTTTTTTGTGACCACTTTTTACCATTAGTTACAAAAATAATCATCATTTCGTCTGTATGATATCCTGTTCTTACAACCAAATGTCTCATTAAACCTTTTTTCAATTGTTCTTGATAAATACTTACATTTAAATCTTTTAAAATAGATTTAACTTCATTCATCACTTCTTGATGTTGTGAATCTTGTATTAAACAACTTTCCATGTCAATAATGTCATGGCTTCTTTGACGATAAAAGCCCATAATAACTTCATTCTGTTCATTCTTACCAACTGGAATCTGGGACTTGTTTCGATATCTCCAAGGATCTGTCATGCCAACTGTATCGTTAATCTTAGAATTATCAAAATGCGCTTTTCGCTGAAACAAATTAATCACTTGTTCCTTTTTCATTTCAAGTTGTGCTTCGTATGATAAGTGTTGAAGTTGGCACCCACCACAACGTTCATAATATATACATGGCGGTGCAACACGATTCTCACTTCTCGTATTTATATTAAGCAACTTACCTATCGCAAAGTTCTTTTTTACTTTGATAATTTTATATTCAATTTGTTCATTAATTAAAGCTTGTGGTATGAAAATAGGAAAGCGATCTATTTTTACGACACCATGGCCTTCATGCGTTAAATCAACAACTGTTCCCGTTTTAATGTCATTTTTAGCTATTGCTTGCAAAATTTTACCTCCAAAAGGAACAGGTTAGGAACAAAATTATGCGCTTCCTAACCTGCCATTATATATTTCACTACTTCTGTTTATTCTTCGATTAAATTGTCATCAACATGATCATTATTTATTAACTCTTCATTTACAATATCATTAGGTGCAAAGACATCTATATGACGTTCTAGATTCAAGAAATTCGCTGGTAATTTACCACCATATTCTCCATCTACATTTAGTTGTAAGTCTGTGAATGATGAAATATTAATTGCCTTTGCTTTTTCATAAATAACTTTAGGATGCTTAGTATGTTCTCCTCTTGAAGCTAAAGTCATAATATGACCAAGTTCTGCAAGGTTTGATTTTTCAACTATAATTAACGTAAAATAGCCGTCATCTAACTTAGCGTCCGGCACTAATTTTTCAAATCCTGCCATTGAATTTGTTAAACCTAAAAAGAATAATAATGCTTCTCCTTGGAAAACATTACCATCATATTCAATTCTTAAATCTACAGCTTTCATTTGAGGTAACATTTCGAAACCTTTGATGTAATAAGCAAATGGACCAACAATAGATTTCAATTTACTCGGTGTTTCATAAGAGACCTGCGTCAATTGTCCGCCTGCAGCTAAATTAATAAAGTATCGATTATTCATTTTACCAATATCTACTTTAGTAGAATGACCTTCAATGATGACATCAAGTGCCCCCATGATGTCATTAGGTATATGCAATGCACGTCCAAAGTCATTAACAGTACCCATAGGAATGACACCTAGCTTAGGACGATTAGGCTTTTCTGCGATACCATTAACTACTTCATTTAATGTTCCGTCACCACCTGCAGCGATTAATACATCATAATTTTCATGCATAGCTCTTTCTGCTTCAAGTGTGGCATCACCGATTTTCTCGGTTGCATATGCACTCGTTTCATATCCCGCTTTTTCTAATTTTATTAAGGCATCAGGTAATTCTCTTTTAAATTGCTCTTTACCTGATGTCGGGTTATAAATGATTCTAGCACGTTTCCTCATATCTTATCCCTCTACTTAAAATTCATATATTTTAACTTCATCTTGGTTTCGTCTAATAGGGAGTGGGACAGAAATAATATTTAACAAAAATTATTTCGTTCTACCCCAACTTGCATTGTCTGTAGAATTTCCTTTTGAAATTCTCTTTGTTGAGGGCCCCACCCCAACTTACACATTATTGTAAGCTGACAGAAAGTCAGCTTCTATGTTGGGGCCCCGCCAACTTGCATTGTTTGCTGAAATTGGGAATCCAACTTCTCTATGTTGGGGCCCACCCCAACTTGCATTGTCTGTAGAATTTCCTTTCGAAATTCTCTTTGTTGGGGCCCCACTAGAATTGAAAAAAGCTTGTTACAAGCGTATTTTCTTTCAGTCAACTACTGCCAATATAACATTGTAGTGCCTAGGACATTGAATTTATGACCCAGGCTCAGTCTTATTTCATCATTCTTAATATCGTTAAAGACCAACTTGTATCTCAAACAAATACTATCTCAATATGTACAAAGGTTGTTATTTATTCAGCATTTTTGCCGTTCTTCATTATATAGACTTCGTCAATTATGCTATTTTACCTTTAAAATGATGTTGTAAATATAATGTTGTCTTTATACAAAAATGTTTTATACCTTTTTATTATACAGTTTGCCTTAATATAATTAAAGCTAACGCATTAATAAAATTAATATTTTTACCAATAACATGTACAATGAATAAAGTTAAATGTAATATGACTTCTATAGATATAAATAAACCCTCGATTGCATCTAAGTCAGCAACCAAGGGTTCAGTGTTATATCATCATAGTCTGAGGATTAAAATTATCTTTTATCTAATTCTTGTTTTAATAGTTGATTTACTAATTGTGGATTAGCTTGACCTTTAGACGCTTTCATAATTTGACCAACTAAGAAGCCCATAGCTTTGCCTTTACCATTTTTGTAATCTTCAACTGATTGTTCATTATTGTCTAATGCTTCATTTACAAATTTTAGAAGTGTTGCTTCATCAGAAATTTGAACTAAGCCATTATCTTCCATAATCTGTTTAGCATTACCACCTTTAGCTGCTAACTCTGGGAAGACTTTCTTCGCAATTTTACTGCTCATTGTTCCGTCTTCGATAAGTTTAATCATACCTGCTAAATTTTCTGGTGTTAATTTAGTATCTAATAATTCTACTTGATTTTTATTTAAATATTCGTTTACGCCACCCATTAACCAGTTAGATGTTAATTTAACATCTGCACCGTGTTCAATTGTTGATTCAAAGAAATCTGACATTTCTTTAGTCAATGTTAATACGTGTGCATCGTATGCAGGTAAACCTAATTCATTTACATACTTAGCTTTACGCTCATCTGGTAATTCAGGAATTGTCTGACGAACACGCTCTTTCCAAGCATCATCAATATATAAAGGTACAATGTCAGGCTCTGGGAAGTAACGGTAATCATCAGAACCTTCTTTAACACGCATTAAAATTGTTTTACCTGTAGATTCATCAAATCGACGTGTTTCTTGTCCGATTTCTCCACCATTTAACAATTCTTCTTCTTGGCGTTTTTCTTCATATTCTAAACCTTTACGTACATAGTTAAATGAGTTTAAGTTTTTCAATTCGGCTTTAGTACCAAATTTTTCTTGACCATATGGACGCAAAGAGATGTTAGCATCACAACGTAAAGATCCTTCTTCCATCTTAACGTCTGATACACCAGTGTATTGAATAATTGAACGTAATTTTTCTAAATATGCATAT
Organism: Staphylococcus sp. GDB20D11A; assembly: GCF_016893255.1. Lineage (NCBI taxonomy): Bacteria > Bacillati > Bacillota > Bacilli > Caryophanales > Staphylococcaceae > Staphylococcus > Staphylococcus sp. GDB20D11A. The sequence goes on along the minus strand of NZ_JAFEPJ010000007.1, from coordinate 101,049 downwards.
GCTTCTTTAGGTGAACGAATATCTGGTTCAGATACGATTTCAATTAGCGGTGTACCTTGACGGTTCAAGTCAACTAATGAATACTCACCTTTATGTGTTGACTTACCAGCATCTTCTTCCATGTGAAGACGAGTAATACCAATTCGTTTTGTTTCACCGTCGACTTCGATATCGATATATCCATTTTCACCAATTGGTTGATCAAATTGAGAAATTTGATATGCCTTTGGATTATCTGGATAGAAATAGTTCTTACGGTCAAACTTAGATTCTGTTGCGATTTCCATATTTAGTGCCATTGCAGCACGCATTGCCCAGTCTACTGCACGCTTATTAACAACTGGTAAGACACCTGGATATGCTAAGTCGATAACATTTGTATTTGAGTTAGGTTCTGCTCCAAAATGCGCTGGTGATGGAGAAAACATTTTTGAGTCCGTTTTTAACTCTACGTGAACTTCAAGTCCTATAACTGTTTCAAAATGCATGATTTCCACTCCTTATAATTTTTCATAAACGTCATGTAAATTGTATTGTGTTTCATATTGATAAGCGACACGATATAACGTTTTTTCATCGAATGGTTTACCAATGAACTGTAAACCGATTGGTCGGCCATTTGATTGTCCACAAGGAACAGAAATACCAGGTAATCCAGCTAAGTTTACTGGTGTTGTTAATAAATCATTGGCATACATTGTTAATGGATCATCAATTTCTTCACCTAAATTAAACGCAGTTGTAGGCGCTGTTGGACCAACTACTACATCATAATTTTCGAATACTTTATCAAAGTCATTTTTAATCAATGTTCTAACTTTTTGAGATTTTTTATAGTAAGCATCGTAGTAACCTGAACTTAATGCAAATGTACCTAAGAAAATACGACGTTTTACTTCTTTACCGAAACCTTCAGATCTTGACATTTTATATAATTCTTCTAATGAATGAGCTTCTTTAGAATGATAACCATAACGAATTCCGTCAAAACGAGAAAGGTTTGACGAAGCTTCTGATGATGCAATCACGTAATATGATGGAATACCAAATTTAGTATTTGGCAATGATACTTCCTCAACGACAGCACCTAAAGATTTTAAAGTTTCTACAGCGTTTTGAACTGCTTCTTTTACGTCATCAGCTACACCTTCACCTAAGTATTCTTTAGGTAATGCAACTTTTAATCCTTTAATATCTTTACCAATTTCAGATGTAAAGTCTACATCATCAACAGGTGCACTTGTAGAGTCATTAACATCTGCACCAGAAATAGCTTCTAATACGATTGCATTATCTTTTACATTTCGAGTCAATGGACCAATTTGGTCTAATGAAGATGCAAAAGCAACTAATCCAAATCGAGATACACGACCGTATGTTGGTTTCATACCGACAACGCCACAATATGCAGCCGGTTGTCTAATTGAACCACCTGTGTCTGAACCTAAGCTAAATGGTACTAAGCCAGCTGCAACTGCTGCTGCAGATCCACCTGATGAACCACCTGGTACTGCTTTATGGTCAAATGGGTTAACTGTTTTTTTGAAATAAGATGTTTCTGTTGAACCACCCATTGCAAACTCATCCATATTTAATTTACCAATTAAAACGGCATTCTCATTATGTAGTTTTTCCATTACAGTAGATTCGTAAATTGGCACAAATCCTTCTAACATTTTACTTGCACATGTTGTTTCTAATCCGTTTGTAATAATGTTATCTTTTATACCCATTGGAATACCAAATAATTTGCCATCCATTTGGTCTTTTGCTTGTAATTCATCCAATTCTTGCGCTTTTTTAATTGCATTTTCTTTATCCAGCGCTAGAAAAGACTTAATTGTTGGATCAGTCTCTTCAATTGCATCATATATATCTTTAACAACATCAGATGGTTTGATTTTTTTGTCTTTTATTAAAGTTAATAAATTCTCAACCGATTCGTAGCGAATGCTCATCTTACGCGTCCTCCTCATTCATGATTGTAGGCACTTTAAATTGTCCATCTTCTGTTTCTTTGGCATTTTTCAAAGCTAATTCTTGCGGAATACCTTTAATTGCTTTATCTTCACGTAAAACGTTTTGTAAATCTAAAACGTGATATGTAGGTTCAACGCCTTCTGTATCAGCGCTATCATTTTGTTTTGCAAAATCTAAAATGCTTTCTAATGTGTTGGCCATTTCTTCCGTTTCTTCAGGAGAAATTTGAAGTCTTGCAAGATTCGCGATATGCTCAACTTCTTCACGTGTTACTTTTGTCATTAATAAAAGCCTCCTTTAAGTCATTCATCACTAAATTGTATCAAATTTCCAATTAAAAATCTAAGTATTTATGAGGTGCTACTTTAATTTCATATAAACTGTATAAACATTATCATTCGTTTACCAAATTATTTTTTATGAAAACAACACCCTTTAATATTAGACAACCCAATTCAATATTATGATTATGCAATTTTAATTATAAAAATTTGCCCATATCCAAAAAATACGAAAGCGCTTTCTATATTGGTATACAAGTATTTCAAAAAGAATAAATTTAATTTCCCTACTTTTCTAAACATTTATCTTTATGTATAATGTTTTCAAGTAACTAAATTATAAATTAAATAAAGGGAGTGTTTATCATGCTTACAATGGGGACAGCATTAAGTCAACAAGTAGATGCCAATTGGCAAACTTATATTATGATTGCCGTCTACTTCTTGATACTAATCGTTATTGGCTTTTACGGTTACAAGCAAGCAACTGGTAACTTAAGCGAGTACATGTTAGGTGGACGTAGTATTGGACCGTATATTACTGCATTATCAGCTGGAGCTTCAGATATGAGTGGATGGATGATTATGGGTCTACCTGGTTCTGTCTATAGCACTGGTCTATCAGCTATGTGGATTACAATCGGTTTAACATTAGGTGCTTATATAAATTACTTTGTTGTTGCTCCTAGACTTCGTGTTTATACCGAATTAGCTGGAGATGCAATTACATTACCAGATTTCTTTAAAAATCGTTTAAACGATAAAAATAATGTGTTAAAGATTATTTCTGGATTGATTATCGTAGTATTCTTTACATTATATACACATTCTGGTTTCGTATCTGGTGGTAAATTATTTGAAAGTGCTTTTGGATTAGATTATCATTTCGGTTTAATATTAGTTGCTTTCATTGTCATTTTCTATACTTTCTTTGGTGGATATTTAGCTGTATCAATTACAGATTTCTTCCAAGGTGTCATTATGTTAATTGCGATGGTTATGGTCCCTATTGTTGCTATGATGAATTTAAACGGCTGGGGAACGTTTCATGATGTAGCAGCTATGAAACCTACAAATTTAAATTTATTTAAAGGGTTATCATTTATAGGAATTATCTCTCTATTTTCATGGGGATTAGGTTATTTCGGTCAACCTCATATCATTGTAAGGTTTATGTCTATTAAATCACACAAGATGCTACCTAAAGCTAGACGTTTAGGTATTAGCTGGATGGCAGTTGGTTTATTAGGCGCTGTGGCTGTTGGTTTAACAGGTATTGCATTCGTACCTGCTTATCATATTAAACTAGAAGATCCTGAGACATTATTCATCGTGATGAGTCAAGTACTCTTCCATCCTCTTGTAGGTGGTTTCTTACTTGCTGCGATTCTAGCTGCAATTATGAGCACGATTTCTTCACAATTACTTGTAACATCTAGTTCATTAACGGAAGACTTTTATAAATTAATTCGTGGTGAAGAAAAAGCTAAAACGCACCAAAAAGAATTTGTTATGATTGGAAGATTATCTGTATTAGTTGTAGCAATTGTTGCCATCGCGATTGCATGGAATCCAAACGACACAATTCTAAACTTAGTCGGTAATGCTTGGGCCGGATTTGGTGCATCGTTCAGTCCACTTGTGCTATTTGCACTTTACTGGAAAGGTTTGACACGTGCCGGTGCTGTAAGTGGAATGGTTTCAGGTGCCTTAGTCGTTATCGTTTGGATTGCGTGGATTAAACCATTGGCACATATCAACGAAATATTCGGCTTATATGAAATTATTCCTGGATTTATTGTAAGTGTAATCGTTACATATGTTGTAAGTAAACTTACTAAAAAACCTGGTGCATTTGTTGAAACTGACTTAAACAAAGTTCGTGACATCGTTAGAGAAAAATAAAATTTTATGTCATATCTCGTGCATGAATGAAATATTAAATGCACCCTAATAATCGATTGTTGAAATAACCTGAAAGTTATTTCTCAATCGATTTTTCTATGTTAAAGTTTAATTTTTTAATTGCTATTCCATTAAAAATGTATCATCTAATTTAGAAGCTATTTATCACCATACATCCGACCGTATTTCTCCATCAAATCAATTAAGGGCAAGATATCTTTACCTTTGTCAGTCAAACTATATATAACTTTAGGCGGAACTTCTGCATATACTTCTCTATTTAAAATACCATCTGATTCTAATTCTTTAAGCTGTTTTGTTAGTGATCCTTGAGATATATTTGCGAAAAATTTCTTAATTTCACCAAATCGTTTTCCCTCTGTTTTTAAGTACCAAATAATTAGATTTTTATATCTTCCAGATAACACATTTTGTGTGTATGCAATGCTATATAGATTTCTATGTTCTTCAATAAAATTTTCATCAAATCCATCGTTACATATTTTAACCATTTAGCTCTACCTCTCCACATTAGTATGATTGTTAGTACTTAGTTAATTATTTTTGCCTACTTCCCTATTTATATCATATATACTAACGTATTTTATATATTTCGATTATAAAAGGAGGGTAATCATGGAAAATAGAGTTTCTAAAATTTTAAATATAGAGAAACCGATTATTCAAGGACCAATGAATGGATTAACCAATGCAAATTTTGTAGCATCAGTTAGTGAAGCAGGTGGTTTAGGCATTTTAGGTCCAAATGCAGGCGAAGCAAGAATTACGAATTCACCATTTGAAACCGCAGAAAAAATGAGATTGGAGGTAAAGAAAGTTAAAAAATTAACGAGTAAACCATTCGCCTCAACAATTATGGTAAGCGAAGATTTATCATATATTTCTTATCTTATCGACATGCTTATAGAAGAAAATATATCTGCCGTCTTAATTAACGGCATATTAGATCAAACTATCTTTAATAAACTTAAAGAAAATAATATTAAAATAATATTCAGACCACTAACACCTACAATTGAAAATGCCATTAAATCTGAAGAGTTAGGAGCAGATGTTTTTGTTGCTACAGGTTTTGATGAAGGCGGTACAGTTCCAGAAAAAATTATCGGTACTTTTTCGATTATTCCCATGATTGCTGATGCAATAAAAATTCCTGTAATCGCTGCGGGAGGTATCGGTGACGTACGAGGAGTTAGAGCTGCTTTTTGTCTAGGAGCTGAGGGCGTATTCGTTGGAAGTGTTTTAATCCCAACTTTTGAAAACCCAGCTGCGGAAAATGTTAAACAATATATTGTCGATTCAAATGCTGAAGATTTAATCTTATTTCGAACTATTCCATCCTATTATCGTTCACTACCTGGAAAACTAGCTAGAGAATTAGAAGAAATGGATAAAAATGGAGCAACTAATGAAGAATTAGCAAAACATATGGGTGGTGGTCGAAATATGCGTCTTGGAATGTTAAACGGAGATACAGAAAATGGGTATGTTTCTGTAGGTACTGGTATCAGTCCAATAAATTCTATAAGAAGCACTAAATCAGTAATTGATGACTTGATGCAAGATTTCAACTAGTTAATAATAAACGAACGTATTTATATTTATCCATGACTACTTTATTTAATAAACGATGAATATAATCATGGGTCTGTGACAGCATTCAATGACATGCTCCATTCAAAGTAAACTTTAAAGAAATCATTTTATAAATATGCCAGGCACTTTTATGGATTTATGTCCTAATCTCATCGATTTTATCATTTAACCACATTTAAAACTTTAACAAATTAAAAAGGTACTAATGTTAATCAAAATTCTGACTAACATTGGTACCTTTTTATTATCTTTAATTTACAATTAATTACTGTATATATGAACTTGCGGTTCTTTGTCATCTTTTGTCTTACTAATTAAAGCACGTGGTTGATTACCATCTTTAATACGAATTTCATAGTTATCGATTTTATCGAAATATTTATTCGCTTGTTCAGTAACGTACTGTGTAATACCAATTGTTTCAGCTTGTCCATAGTAATCGATTGGTAAATCTACTACTAATCGTTGTGGCTTTTTATCAATAAATTTAACTTTCCCTACTGCTTGTGTGAAATTAGAAAAATATGATTGCAAATTATCGTTAAATTGCTTGAAATTATTATTTAAATTTTCATCATAATCTGCTGCTGTTGAAGAAGGTAATAAAGCTGATTTTTCATTGATATTATGCCATTCATTAAGCTTTGTTTGACTCTTTTCTGCAGTCGCTTGAGTGATAAATTCACCTGGTGTGATTGAATCTTCACTTGATTGCTTATAAATTGCAAAATGAATTGGTATATCTTTTAAATCATCATTTTCACGTAACCTTGATAATATCTCACTAGCCATTTGTTTACCTTGCTTTTTAACTTCGCTATCATCTAGTTTTTTACTAAAAGTCGGTCCATCTTTTTCTTTTTTATAGTAATAAACACTATTCATAGCTAAACCAATCGTCATACCTTTAATATTCTTACCTTTTGTATCTCCACCACCATAAAAATCTTGCTCTAAAATGTTAGATAAATAGGCTGGTGACTTTTCTGCAATCTTTTCAGGATCTGTTTCACCTTCGTGTGATGGATTAAGTCCTAAATTTTCATTCGCTTTCTTGTCTTTTTTATCTTTTTCAGACATTTTATCGATTTCACGTTTTGTATACTTAGGATTTAAATAGGCATTAATTGTTTTCTTATCCAAAAATTGACCATCTTGATACAAATATTTGTCTGTTGGAAACACTTCTTTACTTAAGTTCAACAAACCATCTTCAAAGTCGCCGCCATTATAACTATTTGCCATGTTATCTTGTAAAAGTCCTCTTGCCTGGCTTTCTTTAAATGGTAACAATGTACGATAGTTATCACCTTGTACATTTTTATCCGTAGCAATTTCTTTTACTTGATTTGAACTATTGTTATGTTTTTGATTATCTTTTCCAGCCTGGTCATCCTTATGGTTACCACAAGCAGCGAGTATAAAGATAGCTGTAATCAATAATACTAATGTACGCTTCATCGACATACCCCTCTAACTATTTAATTCATTTTGCTTATCTACAAATTGTTGCTCTGTCCAAATTTCAATACCTAAACTTTGTGCTTTTGTTAATTTTGAACCTGCATCTTCACCAGCAATAACGACATCTGTATTTTTAGTAACGCTACTTGTAACTTTAGCACCTTGTGATGCAAGCCATTTAGATGCTTCATTGCGTGTCATTTGATGTAGCTTACCAGTTAGTACTATCGTTTTACCACTAAATTCAGGATGTCCTTCAATATCTGATGTTTTGATACCTTTATAAATCATATTAACATGTTTATCTTTTAATTTTTGAATTAAAGCACGAATATCTTCATTTTCTAAATAAGTAACTACAGATTGTGCTACTTTATCACCTATATCATGAATTTCTACTAATTCCGCTTCAGTTACCGTTAGTAATCGATCTATCGTTTCATATTTTTCTGCTAACACTTGGCTCGCTTTAACACCTAAATGCCTAATACCTAGACCAAATAATAAATTTTCTAAAGAGTTGTCCTTAGCTTGTTGAATGGCAGCTAATAAATTATCAACTTTTTTCTGCCCCATTCTATCTAAAGGTAATAAATCTTCTTCTGTTAAATAGAAAATATCAGCAACATCTTTAATTAATTCGCTTTGATAAAGCTGTTGAATAATTTTAGTGCCTAGTCCATCAATATTCATGGCTTGTCTTGATACAAAGTGAATCAATCCTTCAACAAGTTGTGCTTGGCATTTTGGATTAATGCAACGAAGTGCTACTTCGCCTTCAATACGTACTAATTCATGTCCGCAACTTGGACAATGGGTTGGCATATGATATGTGACAGCATCTTCAGGTCTACGTTCTGGAATACTACGTACAACTTCAGGTATGATGTCACCTGCTTTTTTCACTACAACACTATCACCAATTCGAATATCTCTGTCATGAATTAAATCTTCATTGTGCAAAGATGCTCTTGATACAGTTGTACCAGCTACTTTTACTGGTTCTAAAATAGCAGTAGGTGTGACTACACCTGTACGTCCAATACTTAATTCAATATCTAATAATTTAGTTACTACTTCCTCAGCTGGAAATTTATAAGCAATGGCCCATCTAGGAGATTTTTGTGTGAATCCCATCTCATCCTGTTGATCTAAATCATTAACCTTAATAACAATCCCATCAATATCATAAGGTAATGACTCTCTTTGGCTTGTCCATTTTTCAATATACTCTAAAACACCATCGATATTATTTACACGCGCTCTATTTTTATTCGTTGTAAAACCTAATTTATCTAACTCATCTAATGCTTCACTTTGCGAACGTGCATTGAAATCAGTGAAATCATTGACACTATATATAAATACGCTTAGCTTTCGTTTTGCCGTTAATTTAGAATCTAACTGTCTTAATGATCCCGCAGCAGCGTTTCTTGGATTTGCAAATAACTGCTCATCATTTTTTTCTTTTTCTTCATTTAATCGTAAAAATGAACGTCTCGGCATATATGCTTCACCACGAACTTCTACATTTAATGGTTCTTTCATTTTCAAAGGTATCGCATGAATTGTTTTTAAATTTTCGGTAATATCTTCACCTGTTGTTCCATCACCACGTGTTAAACCTTGAACGAAGTATCCATCAACATATTTCAATGATACTGCTAAGCCATCAATTTTTAATTCGCACATATATTCAACGTTGCCAATTTGTTCACGTATGCGTTGGTCGAATTTTCTCAAATCATCCTCATTAAATGCATTCCCTAAACTTAACATTGGCGTGTCATGGTTGACTTTATTGAAAGAGGCTTGGGCTTCACCGCCAACTCTAACTGTTGGAGAATCTACAGTCTTATACTCAGGATGCTCCTCTTCTATTTTAATCAGTTCATGAAGTAATTTGTCATATTCACTATCTGGTACAGATGGATTATCCTCTACATAGTATTCATAACTGTATTGATTTAATAAATCATGTAACTCGTTCACACGAGACGATAAATCAGCCATCCCTTAATCCTCCTTTTTTTCAATTGGTGCAAATTGCGCTAACAAACGTTTTGGCCCTTGTGATTTAAAGATAATATCTAGTTCGATTGAGCCATTTTTCTCGTTTACATTACTCACCATGCCTTCTCCCCAGGCTTTATGCATCACTTTGTCACCTACATTCCAATCAGATGACGATACTTGTTTTTTCGTTGACGTTGTTCGTTGACTAAATCCACGTTTAGCAAAAGGTTTTGCCTTAGGTTGTATCGTTTGTCGTTTGCCACTTGAATGATTTTCTAATAGTGATTCTGGAATTTCCTTTAAAAATCTAGATGGCATATTTGACTGAGGGCGACCAAATAACATTCTTGATGTCGCATGAGTGATATATAACACCTCTTCAGCCCTTGTGATTGCTACATAACAAATACGACGTTCTTCTTGCATTTCATGATCATCTTCACTCTTAATCGCTCTAATATGTGGGAATAAAGATTCTTCCATCCCCATTATAAAGACGATTGGAAATTCAAGGCCCTTAGCCGAGTGCATCGTCATTAGTGTTACGCCATTTTCAGTATCTGCCTCATCAATATCAGCTACTAACGATAAATCCGTTAAAAAGTTAATTAATGACTGTTCTTCTAATGGGGTGTTTTCCTCATAGTCTTTTGGTACTGACATAAATTCATCGATGTTTTCTAATCTACTTCGAGATTCTAGTGTATTTTCACGTTCAAGCATTTCTCGGTAGCCAGACTTTTGTAATACTTCATCAACTATTTCATGAATTTCTAAAAATTCTTGTTCTTTTATCAAGCTTTGGATTAACTCGTAAAAATTAAGACACTCTTGTGTCACCTTTTTTGACAATCCGATAAAATCAGCTTCTCCAAGTGCATCAAACATACTGATATTGTTTTGAAGTGCATAATTTTGAACTTTTTCAACAGATGAAGGACCTACACCTCTTTTTGGAACATTAATAATACGTTGCAAACTAATGTCATCATTACTATTGGCAATTATACGCAAATAACTTAATAAATCTTTGATTTCTTTACGGTCATAGAACTTTTGGCCACCAACCATTGTGTATGGCATATTAGATTTCATGAATGTTTCCTCAAGTACACGTGATTGTGCATTTGTTCTATATAAAATTGCCATATCTTGATATTTCTTACCATTACGTTGATGCTTCATAATTTCTCGTATTACAAATTCCGCTTCATCACGTTCTGTCATTGCTTCATAGTAATGAATTTTCTCACCATTCGTATTTGCAGTCCACAGTCCTTTTGGCTTACGTTCAGAATTATTTTTAATCACTTCGTTAGCCGCATTTAAAATCGTTTTCGTCGAACGATAATTTTGCTCTAGAAAGATTGTATTCGCTTCTGGGTAGTCTTTTTCAAATGATAAGATATTTTGAATATCAGCACCACGCCAACCATAAATTGACTGATCTGAGTCACCTACAACACATAAGTTTTTAAACTTACTTGCTAATAATTTAACTAATGTGTATTGTGCTTTATTGGTATCTTGATACTCATCTACATGAATATATTGGAATTTGTTCTGATAATATTCTAGAACTTCTGGTACACGCTCAAATAAGTTAATCGTTGTCATAATAAGGTCATCAAAATCTAACGCTTCATTACGTGACAATTGGCGTTGATATCCACTATAAACCGTTGCTACCATTTGCGAGTGATAATCTGTGGCTTCTTTTTGAGCATCTGCAGGTGTTTTAAGTTCATTTTTCAAATTACTGATTGCACCGATAAACATACGAGGTTCAAACTTTTTACTATCAATATTTTCATTTTTTAAGACGTCTTTAATAACAGATTTTTGGTCTGTAGGATCAATTATCGTAAAATTGCGTTCTATACCAATTCGATCTGCATCACGACGTAAAATACGAACACACATTGAGTGGAATGTTGACATCCAAATAACTTCTGCTTGATCACCTACTAATTTTTGAACACGTTCTTTCATTTCTCTTGCAGCTTTATTTGTAAAAGTAATAGCCAAAACATTGTATGGTGAGACATCTTTTTCGTCTAATAAATAAGCAATTCTATGTGTTAAAACACGTGTCTTCCCTGAACCAGCACCTGCCATAATTAACAATGGTCCTTCTGTTGTCTTTACAGCTTCACTTTGCTCTGTATTCATATGATTTAATAACGCATTCATTTACTAGACTCCTTTATTTTTACTGTTTTTAAAGCTTTTTTAATATCTTTATAAATAATATCACCGACGATAATTGTATCTGCAATAGCTGCCATCTCTGTCGCTTGTTGTTCTGAGGAAATACCGCCACCATAAAATAGTTGCGTTTCTGTTAGATGTTCTGAGACAGCTTGAACCTTTGATACGTCGCCATAAATGCCACTATACTCTATATACATAACCGGTAATCGATACATATGATTGACCATTTGGGCATATGCTTCTAAATCTTCTGTTGTTAAATCTGTATTTGCTTTGGTATGTTTTGCCACTTTGCTATCAGCATTGCACACGACATACCCTTCAAATATTACTTCTTCAAAATCTATACTATGTCCATATGTTTTAAGCGCTTCTAATAATGTACCATTGTGAAATGCAACATCTGTACTGTTCAGTACTGTAGGTACAAAATAAAAATCAAAACCAGGCATTACACTTTCGATGTTTGATATTTCAAGTACTAAAGGCAATGGGTATCTTCTTACTCTGCTCATTAAATGAATGACATTATCTTCAGTAACGTCATCAGTTCCACCAATCATAATTGCATCTGTTTGAGACATACAAATCGCATCTAAATCATCATCTGAAATATGTTTAGCTGGGTCTAATTTAAAAATATGGCGCCATTTTTTAATGTCATACATTTTCCGAAACTCCTTTTTTAACATACATATGATTATAGCATTTTTAAGTGTCGAGTTCTAAAGACTTAATATGAAATTTAAGTTCTTTTACTCTGTAAATTTTTTCGTGAAAAAACAATGATTATCTACCTTATTAGTGCAGATAGATAACCATTGTTTATCGTTCATTTATTATTCATTTGTTTCAATATTCATACGATCTAAAATCATTGTATAAGCATCATTACCCCATTGTAATGAACGCTTCACTCTAGAAATCGTTGCAGTCGATGCTCCAGATTCTTGTTCAATCGTTGCATAGGTATAACCTTGCTTAATCATTTTAGCAACTTGTAATCTTTGAGACAGTGATTGAATTTCATTTACAGTACACAAATCATCGAAAAATTGGTAACATTCTTCTCTATTTTCTAACGTTAGTATTGCATCAAACAATTCATCTAACGCTGCACCTCGTAATTTTTCAATTTGCATATCGAAACAACCCCTATAATTTTATTCTTTATGTCATTTTAACGCATTAACCTATTAAAGTGTAGCGATTTATATTTTATTAAATCTGAATCGTTACTTTATTTAATTTTATGCTAATCCAGCGCGTTCGAAAATAGTATCAACTTGATTCAAATGATGTTTAGGATCGAAACATTCATCCAATTCTTCTTTTGTTAAAACACTTGTAATAGACTCATCTTGTTCGATTAATTCACGGAAAGGTGTTTTCGTTTCCCAAGATGTCATCGCTTTTGGTTGTACTTTGTCGTATGCTTCTTCACGAACCATACCTTTATTAATTAATGCTAATAAGACACGTTGTGAGAAAATCAGACCAAATGTTTTATCTATGTTATTACGCATATTATCTTCAAATACAGTTAAACGGTCCACAATATTCGTGAAACGATTCAATGCATAATCTAGTGCTATTGTAACATCTGGTAACATAATACGCTCAGCTGAAGAATGAGAAATATCTCTTTCATGCCATAATGGCACATTCTCATAAGCTGTAGTAATATAACCACGAATTACTCTTGAAATACCTGTGATATTTTCAGAACCAATTGGATTTCGTTTATGAGGCATTGCAGATGAACCTTTTTGACCCTTTGCAAATGCTTCTTCAACTTCTCTTGTTTCGGTTTTTTGAAGGTTACGAATTTCAACGGCAAATTTTTCTAGTGACGTCGCGATTAATGCTAATGTCGCAATATAGTATGCATGTCGATCGCGTTGCAATGTTTGCGTTGATACAGGCGCTGTGCCAATACCTAAATGTTTACACACATAACTTTCTATTTCAGGAGGAATGTTAGCAAAAGTACCTACTGCACCACTCATTTTCCCTACTTCAATTTCTTCTCTTACTTGTTTGAAACGTTGTAAGTTACGTTGCATTTCCGTGTACCACAATGCCATTTTGACACCAAATGTAGTTGGTTCTGCATGCACTCCATGTGTACGTCCCATCATCAATGTATATTTATAATTTTTTGCTTTTTCAGCTAAAACGTCGATAAATCTTTCTAAATCTTTTTCAATAATGTCATTTGCTTGTTTAATAACGAAACTTAAAGCTGTATCTACAACATCAGTAGAAGTTAAACCATAATGTACCCACTTACGTTCTTCACCTAGCGTTTCAGAAACTTGTCTAGTAAAAGCTACAACATCATGGCGCGTTTCTTGTTCAATTTCTTGTGCACGTTCGACATTTACCTTTGCGTTTTGACGAATTTTTTGTACGTCAGCTTTCGGTATATGTCCTAATTCACTCCATGCCTCACATGCTAAAATTTCCACTTCTAACCATGCTTCATAGCGATTTTGATCAGTCCAAATATTAGACATTTCTTCTCTAGAATAGCGTTCAATCATTTTTTTAACTCCTATCGTATGTATACTCGAATTTTCAAAAACAGAACATTTTTAATAAAAATAAATAAAAAGTTCGTTTTTAACTCTACTCTTCACAGTTTAACAGAATTGGTTATAAATGTATAAAAAATTTCCGTATATTCTCATTCTATTTTATTTTTTACATTAATACAATTATCTATGGCAGATTAATACTGATTTCTAATTGCAAATGTTCGCAACACTTTAATCTAATTGGTATTTATAATGATCCATTAAGAATATATTATTACATTTTAGTTTTTCTCCCCTCACCTACACTATCCAACTTTTTATTACAATTAGGACAATCAAAAGCTTTAGTAATACCAGATAATATTCACTTTACTTCTCCTATTGTATGGAATTTTCAACAATCTACTTTTCCTAGTTTCATAATATTTCTTCTGACATTTCCATAATATGTTTTAAAATTATTCACTTCTAATATAACAAATTTTCTACTCACAAAAAGAATATATGTTCTATTGCATAGGTATAGCATTTTAAATATAAGCCATTATTATCGAACTCCAGAATCGTATAAATACGAAACTGTTTATAGAAAAATACGCAGAGATTTTCTTAATAGTAAATTTTTATAGCAAGACATAAATTGACTACGCCTCTTTCGAAATCAACTAATATATTTTCATGAAGCTTTCGATCATATTAATTATTGAATGAGATGTTTGCAATTTAGTAAATAAGCTACTAAATTATTACATAAACTGATAATGTGTAAAAATTAAATATTTTTTAAACATAGATTAAAAATTTATATTGAAACTCTTAACTAAATTTAATATAATTATTTTATAATAAAAGAAAGGAGTTTTTATATGAAAAGAAACTTTCCAAAATTAATAGCTTTAAGTTTAATACTTTCTTTAAGTGTTACCCCAATTGCAAACGCTGAGAGCAATTCAAATATCAAAGCAAAAGATAAGAAGCATGTGCAAGTTAATGTCGAGGACAAGAGTGTTCCTACTGACGTACGTAATTTAGCGCAAAAAGACTATCTTTCTTATGTTACTTCACTTGATAAAATCTATAATAAAGAGAAAGCCTCGTATACACTTGGTGAACCTTTTAAAATTTATAAATTCAACAAAAAGAGTGATGGTAATTATTATTTTCCAGTTTTGAACACTGAGGGTAATATCGATTATATAGTTACAATTTCACCAAAAGTCACTAAGTATTCTAGTTCATCTTCTAAATACACAATCAATGTTTCTCCATTTTTATCTAAAGTCTTAAATCAATATAAAGATCAACAAATTACTATTTTGACAAACTCAAAAGGTTACTATGTGGTTACTCAAAATCATAAAGCTAAACTCGTACTAAAAACACCACGTCTAGAAGATAAAAAGTTAAAAAAGACCGAGAGTATACCTACTGGCAATAATGTAACGCAACTAAAGCAAAAAGCTTCTGTCACTATGCCAACTAGTCAATTTAAAAGTAATAATTATACTTACAACGAGCAATATGTAAATAAACTTGAGAATTTCAGGATAAGAGAAACTCAAGGTAACAATGGTTGGTGTGCAGGCTATACGATGTCTGCATTACTAAATGCGACTTATAATACTAACAAATATCATGCAGAAGCTGTGATGAGATTTTTACACCCAAACTTACAAGGACAACGATTCCAATTTACTGGTTTAACGCCAAGAGAGATGATTTATTTTGGACAAACTCAGGGAAGAAGTCCACAACTTCTTAATAGAATGACTACATATAATGAAGTTGACAATCTTACTAAAAATAATAAAGGAATTGCTGTTTTAGGTAGTAGAGTAGAATCAAGAAATGGTATGCACGCAGGGCATGCCATGGCAGTTGTTGGGAACGCTAAATTAGATAATGGACAAGAGGTTATAATTATATGGAATCCATGGGATAATGGTTTTATGACTCAAGATGCTAAAAACAATGTTATTCCAGTATCCAATGGCGACCATTATCGATGGTATTCATCTATTTATGGTTATTAAAATTTGTATTTTAGAAAGGTAAATAATATTATGGAACAATTTGAATTATTTAGTATTGATAAATTCAAATGTAATTCAGAGGCTAAGTATTACCTTAATATTATTGAGGGAGAATGGCACCCTCAAGATTTAAATGATAGCCCTTTAAAATTTATTCTCAGTACCTCAGACGATTCTGATTACATTTGCAAATATATAAATACAGAACACAAACAACTCACATTATATAATAAAAATAATAGCTCAATTGTTATTGAAATATTTATACCAAATGATAATAAAATACTACTAACAATTATGAACACAGAAGCTTTGGGAACTTCTCCTAGAATGACTTTCATTAAGCATAAGTCATAAGACTATCTAGATATGATTAAGTAAACTATTAATCTTATTAAAGGTCTCTAGGAAGAAAAAATTTCATGCGATGAGATTGTTTTAGAAAAAGCGACGATATATATAATCTAACAATAATTTTAAAATATTAAGAACCCCCAGCATACGCTTTATATAGCTTGCTGGGGGTTTTTAATACAATATGGATTGAGCATCTTGCATGTATAAACACTTAGGCTATTCAAAGTAAAATTACTCAAACTTTGAATAGCCTTTCCTCTTCAAATAGTCTTTATTTAAATTGGATTATATTATTGGATTTTCTTACCTACAAAAATGATTTCTTGATGTGATACTTCAACCGTGCCATCTTTTTGCTCTTGAAACACGGGTTTTTCAATACGTTTTACCGGCATATACCCTTGCATTTTCATTCGTGACAAGCAATCAGCAATTGTTTCATTCTCATTTACTTTGAATTTCATGTTCTACTACACTTTCCAGTTCTTCTGGTTCATAATCTTTAAGCTTTCTACGACGAATGCCTTTAGTCCAGAATCCACCATGTATGTTTCGAGGTTCATACGCAATGATAAATGCTTTCGGATCTAAATTTTTTATCGTATCCATCAATTTACGTTCATATTTTCTTGGTGTTAAAATTTGCATCACCATACGACTACCATCTCTACCAAACGCAGCATAGTGCGTAACGCCATATCCTAAATTTCGAAGTTCATTCGGTAAATCTAACTCATATTCTGCTGAAGTTACATTTACAACTGTATAACCTAATGCCAGTTTTTCTTCTATTTTCATACCAACAATGATACCTATTGAAAAACCAAATGCGTAGGCAATAATATTTTGAATATGGTCTAAATTAGACATAACCAAACCTAAACCAACGATATAAACTAATACTTCTAAAAAACTAACTGATGCAGCAATATAACGATAACCTTTCAACGTTAAAATTGTTCGCATCGTTAAAAACGTTACATAACAAACGTTAATGATAAATATAGTTAGTACCATTAACCATGGATTTTCTGTTACGAATGACATAAGGCGCCCCACTCTCTTTCAATTACACTTTAAATACCAAACTGCTTCAAACTAACCTTAATGAATGCATATTAATATAATATAGTACGAAAACTCTCATAAATAAATAGCGAATTTGTCATAAATAAAAATTTATTCTTAAATGAACATACTTACTTTAGTTCATATACTTTCAATTTATATACTGAAGTAGCCTAGCTGAATGTGGTTTAACGTTATTAATTCTAACTCATATTTAATTTAAGTCACACGTTAGAAGAAAAATTAAATTAGGATTTTGGCCACGTGTATCTTGTATATGCAAGTTCACGTTTGTGTGCATTTCGTATATAATGATTTTCAATTACTTTTTGTTCTTCTGGCGTAACTGGCTTACCTTCTAAATAATTATCAATCGCCTCATAAGTTACACCTAATGCATCTTCATCTGGAAGCTGTGGTTTATCATCTTCTAAATCAGCAGTTGGCGTTTTTTCATATAATTCCTTTGGCGCACCAAGATACGCTAATAATTGACGACCTTGTCGTTTATTCAAACCAAATATAGGTGCGATATCTGCAGCACCATCACCGTACTTCGTATAAAAACCAGTTATATTTTCAGCTGAATGATCTGTTCCTACTACAATACCTTGTCGGTTTGAAGCAATTGAAAATTGTACTTTCATACGTTCACGCGCTTTTTCATTTCCTTTTTGGAAATCTGTAAGAACAATACCGGCTTCTTTTAATGATTGCACACTTTGATCAACTGCAGGTTTAATATTTACAGTAACTATTTCGTCTGGTTCAATGAATCGCAAAGCTTGCTCAACTTCATCAGCATCTTTTTGAACTCCATAAGGTAATTTAACTGCAATAAACGTACAATCAATGCCTTCTTCACGTAATTCGTTAACAGACATTTGTACTAATTTTCCAACTAATGTAGAATCTTGTCCTCCTGAAATACCTAACACTAAAGATTTTATAAATGAATGTGATTGTACATAATTTTTTATAAATTGCTTTAATTCCATAATTTCTTCAGCACTATCGATACACTTTTTCACTTTCATTTCTTGTACAATAACGTCTTGTAATTTACTCATTATCTTCTTCCATCTCCTTAACGTGTTCCGCAACTTCAAAAATACGTTTATGTTTATTATCCCAACATGCCTTGCTTAAATCGACTGGATATTCTTGTGGATTAAGGAAACGCTTATTTTCATCCCAAATAGATTGTAATCCTTGTGCTAAATATTCACGTGATTCATCTTCTGTTGGCATTTGATATACTAATTTACCATTTTCATAAATATTATGATGCAAATCAATGGCTTCGAAAGATTTTATAAATTTCATTTTATAAGTATGCACTGGATGGAATAATTTTAAAGGTTGTTCATCGTATGGATTTTCATTTTCCAAAGTAATATAATCGCCTTCTGCTTTACCTGTTTTCTTGTTTATAATGCGATATACATTTTTCTTACCTGGCGTCGTAACCTTTTCAGCGTTATTTGATAATTTAATACGATCACTATATGAACCATCTTCATTTTCAATAGCTACAAGTTTATATACTGCACCTAATGCTGGTTGATCGTATCCTGTAATTAGCTTTGTACCAACGCCCCAAGAATCTACTTTTGCACCTTGTGCTTTCAAACTCGTAATCGTTTCTTCATCCAAATCATTAGACGCGATAATTTTAGTTTCAGTAAATCCTGCTTCATCAAGCATACGTCTTGCCTCTTTAGATAAATAAGCGATATCTCCAGAATCCAATCGAATACCTACAAAGTTAATTTTGTCACCTAATTCTTTTGCAACTTTTATTGCATTTGGCACGCCAGATTTTAAAGTATGGAATGTATCTACTAGGAACACACAATTTTTATGTCTTTCAGCATATTTTTTGAAGGCAACATATTCGTCTCCATAAGTTTGGACAAATGCGTGTGCATGTGTACCAGACACAGGTATACCAAATAATTTACCTGCCCTAACATTACTTGTAGAATCAAAGCCCCCGATGTAAGCAGCTCTAGCGCCCCACAATGCTGCATCAATTTCTTGAGCACGACGTGTACCAAACTCCATTAATTTATCATTTGATGCAATTTGACGAATTCTACTAGCCTTTGTTGTAATTAGTGTATGGAAATTTACAATGTTTAATAAAATTGTTTCTATTAATTGCGCTTGAATCAATGGTGCTTCTACGCGTAACAATGGTTCGTTACCAAAGCATAATTCGCCTTCTTGCATCGAACGGATGCTGCCTGTGAATTTTAAATCTTTTAAATATGATAAGAAATCATCCTTGTAGCCAATAGACTTTAAATATTCCAAATCAGATTCTGAAAATCCAAAATGTTCTATAAAATCAATAACGCGTTTTAAACCATTAAAAACAGCATAGCCACTATTAAATGGCATTTTTCTAAAATACAAATCAAATACAGCCATTTTTTCATGAATATTATCATTCCAATAACTTTCAGCCATATTTATTTGATATAAGTCATTATGTAACATTAAACTGTCGTCTTCTAATTGGTACACCTGTATCTCTCCAATCGACCTAAATATTTTCTTACATTTTATCATAATTCATTTTTTTATATACATAAGAGCCCCTTAATTTCCATACTTTTAATTAAAATCAACCAACAATTTAATGACATATACATAATTTTTAAGAGTATTTTAATAATGTAGACTATAATATAAAGCGAGGTGTTGTTAATGTTATTTAAAGAGGCTCAAGCTTTCATAGAAAACATGTATAAAGAGTGTCATTATGAAACGCAAATTATCAATAAACGTTTACATGACATTGAACTAGAAATAAAAGAAACTGGGACATATACACATACAGAAGAAGAACTTATTTATGGTGCTAAAATGGCTTGGCGTAATTCAAATCGTTGCATTGGTCGTTTATTTTGGGATTCGTTAAATGTCATTGATGCAAGAGATGTTACTGACGAAGCATCGTTCTTATCATCAATTACTTATCATATTACACAGGCTACAAATGAAGGTAAATTAAAGCCGTATATTACTATATATGCTCCAAAGGATGGACCTAAAATTTTCAACAATCAATTAATTCGCTATGCTGGCTATGACAATTGTGGTGATCCTGCTGAAAAAGAAGTTACACGCTTAGCAAATCACTTAGGTTGGAAAGGAAAAGGTACTAATTTTGACGTGTTACCACTGATTTACCAATTACCTAATGAGTCAGTTAAATTTTACGAATATCCTACTTCATTAATTAAAGAAGTACCTATTGAACATAATCATTATCCAAAATTAAGAAAATTGAACTTAAAATGGTATGCAGTCCCTATCATTTCCAATATGGACTTAAAAATCGGTGGCATTGTATATCCAACTGCACCCTTTAACGGTTGGTATATGGTAACTGAAATTGGCGTACGTAACTTTATTGATGATTACCGTTACAATTTACTAGAAAAAGTTGCAGATGCGTTTGAATTTGATACACTTAAAAATAATTCATTTAATAAAGATCGAGCACTTGTTGAATTGAACTATGCTGTGTATCATTCCTTTAAAAAAGAAGGCATATCAATTGTCGATCATTTGACCGCTGCAAAGCAATTCGAACTATTCGAACGTAATGAAGCACAACAAGGTCGTCAAGTTACCGGAAAATGGTCTTGGCTAGCACCGCCATTATCTCCAACATTGACGTCAAATTATCATCACGGATATGACAATACAGTAAAAGATCCAAACTTTTTCTATAAAAAGAAAGAATCAAATGCTAACCAGTGCCCTTTCCATCATTAAGTTAGTAGAGGTGTAGCATATGCAATTATATTATTTAGGCCCTAAAGGTACATTTTCATATTTGGCTTGTCGTCAGTATTTTTCTGAAAATGAAGCAACTTTTCAACCAAAGTCAAATTTATTTGAAGTCATCAAGGCAGTTGCAGATGATGACACATCGATTGGTGTTGTCCCTATTGAAAATTCTATAGAAGGAACAATCAACATTGTGGCAGATGCACTTGCACAGCAAGATGTCTTTGCACACGGTGAAATACGTTTAGATATTAACTTTGCATTATATGGTAATGGAACAGATTCCATTTCTGATATTAAAAAAGTGTATTCTATTGCACCAGCGATCAGTCAAACAACAAATTACATACATCAACATCAATTTGACTATGATTATGTCGACAGTACAATTCAAAGTTTGACTAAAATTGAAAATGGCGTTGCAGCAATTGCACCTTTAGGTAGTGGTGAAGCTTATGGTTTTACACCTATTGATACACATATTGAAGACTATCCACATAACGTGACACGTTTTTTAGTTATAAAAAATCAGCAGCAATTTGATCAAAATGCGACATCATTGATGTTTTTAATTACACCAATGCATGATAAACCTGGGTTGTTAGCAAGTGTGCTTAATACATTTGCTTTGTTTAATATTAATTTATCTTGGATTGAGTCTCGTCCTTTAAAAACACAATTAGGTATGTATCGATTTTTCGTTCAGGCTGATTCAGCAATTACAACCGATATAAAGAAAGTCATTGCTATTTTAGAAACCTTGGATTTCAAAGTAGAAATGATTGGCGCTTTTAATTAAACTTTATTTTCTAGGTTCTACAATTTAAATAAAATAAAGAGTCAACCAAGGATTAAAATAGGAATCCATCCTTGGTTGACTTTCTTTTGTTTGTATTGTTTTTACACGATGCTGCGGTATACGTTTCGTTACCACTCGTTCAAGCAATTGCTAATGTAACTTTTTATTTTTCGTTCTAATCTGCAATTACTATTTCAATGGCAGTGGTTGATTTATATCAATACCTAAAACTATAGGCATTACATAATACACGACTAAAATAATAATTATTGCACTGATTAAGTTTACCCAGAATCCTACTGATGCCATTTGTTTGATAGATATTTTACCTGAACCAAAGATAATTGCATTCGGTGGTGTCCCTACTGGTAACATGTATGCACAGTTAGCCGCCATAGCTGCTGGTGCCATAAGTAGTAATGGATGCACTCCAACAGCAACAGACAACGTTGCTAAAATCGGTAAAATCATCGTTGCAGTTGCGGTATTAGATGTCACTTCAGTTAAAAATAAGACAAAGATCGTTATGACAATTACAATAAGAATCGGACTAACACCATTTAATGATTTCAACTGTTCGCCTAACCATTTTGCTAAACCACTTTCTGATATACCTT
This sequence comes from Staphylococcus sp. GDB20D11A, assembly GCF_016893255.1. Classification (NCBI taxonomy): domain Bacteria; kingdom Bacillati; phylum Bacillota; class Bacilli; order Caryophanales; family Staphylococcaceae; genus Staphylococcus; species Staphylococcus sp. GDB20D11A. The sequence goes on along the minus strand of NZ_JAFEPJ010000007.1, from coordinate 78,351 downwards.
TTGCTAATGCTAAACCGCCACCAAATAAAATTAATACACCCCACGGGAGCTCTTTTGCAACTTCCCAGTCAATGATACGACGATGTTTTTCAGTATTTTTAGCTGGAATAACAAATAATAATATTGATATAAAAATAGCAATCGTACCATCTGCAACGGATGACGTAACTTCCCATTTTTTCAGAAGAAACTCTCTTGTAATCCATAATAAGCTGGCAAGTACAAAGATAGTTTGTACTACCTTTTCTTCATACTTCATTTTGCCAAGCTCGTCTAACTTTTGTTTAATTAACGTCTGACCACCAGGTAAATATTTCAAATCATGTCTAAACGCAACATATCTTAAATAGAGCCAAGTAATACCTAACAAAACAATGACCGTTGGAATCCCTACAATCATCCATTTAGCAAAACTAATTTCATGTCCAAAATGTTGCATGTATTGTCCTTTTAAAATAATTAGCGGCGGCGTTCCGATAAGTGTACCTAATCCGCCAATCGTACCTGCATAGCCAATTGCTAAAACTAGAGATTTTTCAAACTTTTGAATACTTGTTTGATTCGTATTGGCTTCTTGTAAATCATGTGCTTCCTTAATAATTGCTAAACCAATAGGAATCATGATCATTACAGCTGCAGTGTTCGATACAAACATAGATAAGAATCCTGTTGCCACCATGAATCCAAGTAATATTTTTGAAGTGCTTGCACCAATTAAATTAATAATTGTCAAAGCTACTCTCGTATGTAAATTCCATCTTTCCATTGCAATTGCCAAAATAAATCCACCTAAAAACAAAAAGATAATATCATTGCCATATTCGGATGATACTTGTTCTGGTGTAAGTATGTGACCTAATGGTAATAACACAATTGGTAATAAGCTCGTTGCTGCAATAGGAATTGCTTCAGTAATCCACCAAGTCGCAATCCATAAAGTAATCGCTAAGACATAGACGCCTTTCCAAGGTAAGTCTTGTGGATGAAAGAACAATAATGTTAATAGGAAAAGTAATGGACCTAATATTAGTCCAATAAGTTGTCCCGCACTAAACGGTTTCTTTTTCTTTGATTTTGAAAAGAATGTTAAATACCTTTTCGATATCATTGATTGATGTTGATTGAAATAAGCCATAAATTTCCCCCTCATGATGATTATGATAAGCTACTTCAACTCACTATATTAGAGTATAGAAAGTTGTCTATCTTGTATTATCATTACCGTCAAAATACCCCTTTTATCAGATAATTGGGTTTATTATAGCATATTTATACCGTTTTATGAATGCGCTTTCAAAAAATTATCTACTATTCTTAATCTTAATGTCATGCGAAACTTTTTACTTTTTTATTTCATCTACATTGATTGTAGTAACTTGAATACCCGCTTCAACAGGACTTAAAAACACTGTATCAATATCTTCCATATGAATTGATTGAGTCGAATTATTGAATGTATTCCCAACGATTAATACATCTTTATGTTTAACATTATTATAATTACGTACATGTATCGCATCTTTAGACATTGATCCTTTAAATTCATTTCCAATTATATTCATATTTATTCCTGCTTGGGAACCTAAGTCTTTTCCTGTCATCACATCTGCAGCATTTTTACCATCTCTAACTCCTAAATATCTAATACCACCCTCACAGTTAATAAACTTATTATTAATAATGAAAGCATCTTTATACTTCAAGGGAGTTAATGCATAACCTTGTATATCTTCAAATATATTATTTCTAATATGAATATTCTCATAGTAACGATTATGTCTACTTGCATGTGAGCCAATAGCACGATTCCAACTTCCCATTTCGGGCAATTCTGAAGGTCCAAAATAACAATCTTCGATAATGACATTTTTCGTTATCGTACCATCTGTCGTTCCGAATTTTGGAAAAGCACCAGGTACTTGAATGTCTAATTGTATTGCTTCAGAATAAAAGCGTTCGCCACTATTGTCTACGAATCCTTCAAATGAACAGTTTTTAATATAGAGTCCATTAATCCCACAAGCATCAATTGCATGACCACTCACTACATTCTTAATGGTTACACCTATTAATTGAATATCTTCAGCATGCCCAATGCACATAGCTGTATTGTTATAAGGATACGATACGCCATTCATATCAAACTTGCCGCCTTTGATATGAATATGACTGTGTCCATTATAACCACGATAAAAACCAAAGCGATGACCATTTTTTAATAAAGGACCCGAATGACATCGGCGTAAAATAGTTTCATTATCTAACAAAAGTGTTGTATTGCCATATATCGTTAATGGTTTGCAAATATCATACGTCCCTTTCGGTATATAAACTGTCGTTGGTTTACATCTTCCATGATTTAACGCACGTTGTATTGCTCGAGTATCTTTAGTTTTGTTTATGCCTGTTAACCCATAATCTTTCATATTGATATACATAAATCGTCATCCTTTGTCTATTTTTTAATCACTCATATATTAACCAATTATTCAAATTATAATCGTGTTAGGTTGATTTAGCAGATAGTCATAAATCTCGTGATGTCATCTATTAGCATTTTTATATTCAAAACATCATCACTTGATATTAGTTCTAAGTTTGTCACATTTAGTATTCTATTACAGCTATTTTAAAACTACCGTAAAAACATCTTATAATATTTGTTGATTGCGTGATTTGCTCTTCCAAAAAAGTTGATTAATCTATATACTTAATCTATATTTATATATTAACCATTAGGGTTAAAAATTACTCTAGCATTTATGAATAGATGGGAGTTTATTTTATTATTATATAGGAGAGATGTTGAATGACACATCGCGCACTATTAGTTGTTGACTATTCATATGACTTTATCGCAGACGACGGCTTACTAACATGCGGTAAACCTGGACAAAATATTGAAGATTTTATTGTTTCTCGTATCAATGACTTTAATTATTATCAAGACCATATATTCTTTTTAATGGATTTACATTATTTACATGACATTCATCATCCTGAAAGTAAATTATTCCCACCACACAATATCGTAGATACAAGTGGTAGAGAATTATACGGTAAAGTAGGTAAATTATACGAAACAATTAAAGCGCAACCTAATGTACATTTCATTGATAAAACGCGCTATGATTCGTTCTTTGGTACCCCGCTTGATAGTTTATTGAGAGAAAGAAGTATTAATCAAGTCGAAATCGTTGGTGTATGTACCGATATTTGCGTGTTACATACAGCAATTTCTGCATACAACTTAGGTTATAAAATTTCAGTACCTGCTGAGGGAGTGGCTTCATTTAATCAAAAAGGGCATGAATGGGCACTTGCACATTTCAAAAACTCATTAGGTGCAGAGGTAGAACAACACGTTTAAATCGTGCTAAAATAATTATAAAGAATACAATATACAAGGGAGATATTTGACAATGGCTAAAACATATATTTTCGGACATAAGAATCCAGACACTGATGCAATTTCATCTGCGATTATTATGGCAGAATTTGAACAACTTAGAGGTAATTCAGGAGCCAAAGCATACCGTTTAGGTGATGTGAGTGCAGAAACTCAATTCGCGTTAGATACATTTAATGTACCTGCTCCGGAATTATTAACGGATGCTTTAGATGGTCAAGATGTTATCTTAGTTGATCATAACGAATTCCAACAAAGTTCTGATACGATTGCCTCTGCTACAATTAAGCATGTAATTGATCATCACAGAATTGCAAATTTCGAAACTGCTGGTCCTTTATGTTATCGTGCTGAACCAGTTGGTTGTACAGCTACAATTTTATACAAAATGTTTAGAGAACGTGGCTTTGAAATTAAACCTGAAATTGCTGGTTTAATGTTATCAGCAATTATTTCAGATAGCTTACTTTTCAAATCACCAACATGTACACAACAAGATGTTAAAGCAGCTGAAGAATTAAAAGATATTGCTAAAGTTGATATTCAAAAGTACGGCTTAGATATGTTAAAAGCAGGTGCTTCAACAACTGATAAATCAGTTGAATTCTTATTAAACATGGATGCTAAATCATTTACTATGGGTGACTATGTGACTCGTATTGCACAAGTTAATGCTGTTGACCTTGACGAAGTGTTAAATCGTAAAGAAGATTTAGAAAAAGAAATGTTAGCTGTAAGTGCACAAGAAAAATATGACTTATTTGTACTTGTTGTTACTGACATCATTAATAGTGATTCTAAAATTTTAGTTGTAGGTGCTGAAAAAGATAAAGTTGGCGAAGCATTCAATGTTCAATTAGAAGATGACATGGCCTTCTTATCTGGTGTTGTTTCTCGAAAAAAACAAATCGTACCTCAAATCACTGAAGCATTAACAAAATAATACTATATTACTGTCTAATTATAGACATGTTGTTTTTAACTAACAGTTCATTAAAGTAGAATTTATTTCACTTTCAATGAACTGTTTTTTATTTACGTTTGACTAATTTACAACCTTTTCAATAGCAGTTTTCATTTCTTTAGCTATCCTAACCCACAGATTAGTGATTTCTATACAATTTCCCTTTTGTCTTAACATTTTCTTAAAATATTTGCGATGTTGAGTATAAATTTTTGTTTTCTTCCTACCTTTTTCGTTATGATTAAAGTTATAAATATTATTATGTACACGATTCATCGCTCTATTTTCAACTTTCAACATATATAATTCGAAAGACCATTTAAAATTAACGGCCACAACATTCAAATCAATTAATCACTTTTTCCAAAATAATCATATAAGGAGGTTCTTTTCATTATGAATATCATTGAGCAAAAATTTTATGACAGTAAAGCTTTTTTCAATACACAACAAACTAAAGATATTAGTTTTAGAAAAGAGCAATTAAAGAAGTTAAGCAAAGCTATTAAATCATATGAGAGCGATATTTTAGAAGCACTATATACAGATTTAGGAAAAAATAAAGTCGAAGCTTATGCTACTGAAATTGGCATAACTTTGAAAAGTATCAAAAATGCCCGTAAGGAACTTAAAAACTGGACTAAAACAAAAAATGTAGACACACCTTTATATTTATTTCCAACAAAAAGCTATATCAAAAAAGAACCTTATGGAACAGTTTTGATCATTGCACCATTTAACTATCCTTTTCAACTAGTGTTCGAACCTTTAATCGGTGCTATTGCAGCAGGTAATACAGCAATTATTAAACCATCTGAGTTGACACCAAATGTTGCACGAGTGATTAAACGATTAATCAATGAAACATTTGATGCAAATTACATTGAAGTTATTGAGGGAGGAATTGAAGAAACGCAAACGTTAATTCACTTACCTTTCGACTATGTCTTCTTTACAGGAAGTGAAAATGTAGGCAAAATCGTTTATCAAGCTGCCAGCGAAAATTTAGTTCCTGTGACATTAGAAATGGGCGGTAAATCTCCAGTCATCGTTGATGAAACAGCGAATATTAAAGTTGCCAGTGAGCGCATTTGTTTTGGGAAATTTACTAATGCCGGCCAAACATGTGTTGCACCAGATTACATTTTAGTACACGAATCTGTAAAAGATGATTTAATCACAGCCCTATCAAAAACGTTGCGTGAATTTTATGGTCAAAATATACAACAAAGTCCAGATTATGGCCGCATTGTAAACCTTAAACATTATCATCGTCTGACGTCATTACTTAACAGTGCACAAATGAATATTGTATTTGGTGGTCATAGTGATGAGGATGAACGTTATATAGAACCAACATTGTTAGATCACGTTACAAGTGATTCAGCAATTATGCAAGAAGAAATTTTTGGTCCTATCTTACCGATTTTAACATATCAGTCATTGGATGAAGCAATAGCCTTTATTCACCAAAGACCAAAACCTTTGAGTTTATATTTATTTAGCGAAGATGAAAATGCTACACAACGTGTAATAAACGAGCTATCATTTGGCGGCGGCGCTATTAATGATACATTGATGCACCTAGCGAATCCTAAATTACCATTTGGTGGTGTCGGCGCCTCAGGTATGGGACGCTATCATGGTAAATATTCATTCGACACTTTTACACATGAAAAAAGCTACATTTTCAAATCTACACGATTAGAATCAGGTGTCCATTTACCACCATATAAAGGTAAATTTAAATACATCAAGGCTTTCTTTAAAAATTAATTTTTGAGACAAAAATAAACCATGCTTCCATAATTTGATGTTCTTGAAAACAATAAATTTCAAGGTATACACAAATTTTTTGGAAACATGGTTTTCTTTTTATCATAATTAATTAAAGATTAAAATATGACACATACACCTTCAGATGCTACACGAGTGTTATCACATAGCGTAATTTTACCTGTTTCTTTATTTCTTTCGAAAACAGTTACAACTGAATCTCCTTGCTCATGAGCACAAACTAAAAGGTCATCTGATGAGGCAATATTAAAATCTCTTGGGAATTGACCACCACTTTCAGTAATTGTTACTAGTTCTAAGTGTTGACCATTATCAAGAACTTTAAAAATTGCAATGCTATCATGCCCTCTATTAGATACATATAAGAATTGTTGATCATGAGATAAACGCACTGCTGCAAGTTTAGTATCTCCATCAAAGTTTTCAGGAATTGTTAAATGACGCTCGAGCTCTTCAAATTTACCGTCATTATATTCTGCAACACTCACAGTATTGGATAATTCGTGTACGACATAAGCAAATTTTCTATTATCATGAAATTCAATATGTCTTGTCCCATCACTATCTTTAAATAAAGATTCTTTATAAAATTCAAACCCGTTGTCATCAAATTTATAAGTAACGATACGATCAGCACCTAAATCTGTTACTGCAACATACTTACCATCTGGAGTTTGATTAATATAATGTGCGTGTGGATGATCTTGTCTTTCATGTGTACCTGTTGGAAAATCATGCGCAAGTTCTTGAATTAGACGTATAATTTCACCTGTGTGCGTATTTAATTCATACATACGTATGATGCCAGCACCATATACCGCTTCAAATAAATATCGTTTATCTTCTGAAATCGATACATAACAACCTGTACCAGCTTTTGAAGACAAACATTTATTTAATAAATGCAATTCACCATTGTCATCAATTTTCAAACTCGCAACACCGCATTGTTCTCCTTCTTTGTTGATTCCATATAAAACTTCGTTATTACGCACCAAATATGTAGACGCTTCTAATTCAAATCCTGTTTCTAATAAATCAATACGTGACTGATTTTCGTTTAATTCAAAACGATAAATCCCTTTACCATTCTTTTTAGTGTAAGAACCAATATATCCATTTGTCATTACTTTTACCCCTCCATGTTAGTCTTATTTTCATTTTATTAAATTTTAGCTAGAATTAACAATCATTTATCATTCCCTTAAAGCTAAAACTGTTTAACTACTTTAAAAGAACTATTTGCTGGTGATATGTCATTATTCGATTTTAATTAATCCCCCTTTTTTACTTACACGAGCATTCATTATTAACGCGTTTATGCTTCTACAAAATTTTTGTCGCAAAACAGAACGCATGTTCGTATAATGTAATTATCAGATTGGGGTGAATTAAGGATGACAAGTTATGAAGAAGAAACTGATTATCGTAACGTTCCAAGAGAATTACTAGATAACAATATACCTATGGGAAGAGGCATGATTAAGTGGGCTCCATTCATTATATGTACTAATCTCATAAAAAATCTAATTTAATAGGGTTCAAACATAATTTATATATGTATTATGTTTGAACCCTATATCTATTTATTTTTTACTAATATCATTTAAAATGTCTCGCAATTCTTCAATTTCTTTGTTATTTAATTCTTCATTTTTCGCAAAATTAAGCACTAAACTTTTCATATCCCCTCCATACAATTTATTAAGAAAGGTTTTAGCAGTTTTCATTTTAATATCATCTTCTTTAATAATTGATGAGTAAAAATAAATATTATTATATTTATAGCGTTTTATAATCTCTTTTTTATATAGTCTTGTAATTAATGTTCTAATCGTCTTATCGCTAACTTCTTTATTTTTTTGAATCTCAACTACAATTTCATTAGCTGATACTGATTTTTTATTCCATATTATATTCATAACATCCCATTCAGCCATAGATATTTCAACTTGCTTATTGGCCATTTAAAACACCCATTTCTTTTAATATTTTTTCATTTATGAATTTAGCATTTTCACCAGAGGCTTTTTCATCTGATAAATGTGTAGAAAAATAATACTTATCATGATTTGTAATTACGTAACCTACAAACCACCCATTATTATATTTCCCGTTTACTATACCTGTACCTGTTTTCCCATACAATTCATAATTTTCATTTTTTCTAATCAATAACGAAGAAGATAATTGTTTCTTTTCATTTTTACTAAAATGGTTATTTTGTTCCATCATATTTTTTAAAACTATTACTTGTTCAAGATTAGATATTTTCAAACTATCTTCCAACCAATAGGCTTTATAACTTCCCAAATTTTTATTACCATAATTTAATTGCTTGAGTTGATCAGAAGTATAGTTCTTTGATAATTGATTACTAATACGTTCGAAGTACCAATTAACTGAGTTTTGTATTGCCGTATTTAAATCTTGATCCTTATTCCAAGAATCGAAAGGATAATGATTATGATTCCATGACATACGTGAATTTTTATCACTTATAATATGACGGTCAAGTCCAAACAGTGCTAAATAAATTTTGTAAGTTGAATCAGGAGAATATCTTTTTCTACTTTCTTTTTCATTATAAATATAGTATTTGTCTTTCTTCATGCTGTACATAACGAAAGATCCACTATTTGAACCAAAATTTTTACTTTCATCTAAAATTTGGTAATCGCTTTGTAAGGGCTTTTTATAATTATAATCAGTTAAGGATTGCCCCATTAAAAACTGGCTTTGAATTATCATGATAAAAAAAGTAAAAATACAAATAAAAATTAGAATTAATTTTGACTGCTTCTTCAGATTGCCTTCTTTTATATTAATTAATCTTCTTTTGAGTAATGATTTTTTACCATTAAATGAATGGCTTAATATATTTTTGTTGAAAAATGAGGTTTTTAATACGGAATCCATAATAGCTTCCGCATAAGACTTAAATTCATTTTTGTTAATATTATTAAGGACAAATCTATCGGCTTCTACTTCATTGTCATGAATCATCTTTCTTTTTACAATTTGTATTAGTGGATTATAACTCATAGCAATAGAAAAAATATGAAAGATAATTAAATGCAAAGTATCTCTGTTTTTAGCATGAGCATACTCGTGCAATATTATATATTTTAGTTTTTTGTCATTTATACTTTTAAAATATAAACTGGGAATCAAAATAATATATTTTCCATACCAAAAAGTTATTGGAGAATGAATAGATTCTGCTTTTCGAATCACAATATTTCTTTTATATTGATGATTGAAAAGTATCTTGTTTATTTTATCTTTTTCTTTTTCATTTAGATAAAGTGACTGTTTCTTTAAATACTTAAGATATAATAAAGAATTTAAAAATTTAAAACTTAAAATAATAACTAAAACTATCCAAATAACTGTGCAGATATTATCTATTGAATCCCAATTAAACTTATGGATGTCTGTTGTAAACTCATGAACAGGTTTAGTGGTATTTATGTTAGGATTCAAATTGTGTGAATTACTTTCAACTGTGGGCTCTTGATTATTCAAATTATTAAATTTAAAAAAAGAGAATTTAATAGGGATGAAAGGAATTAATCCTGCAAGAAGAGTTAGATACCAAACTTTATAATTTAACATATAATTAAAATAGCGTTTTAATATGTACCTAAAAAATAATAACAATAGAAATATAAAACAAAAGCTTACTATGCTCATTATTAATAACTTAGCCATTTCAACACCTTCTTTCAAATATTTATAATAAACTATTGACGCGAATATTACAATTGTAATATTATTGATTTATAGAAATTACAACTGTAATATTGGAGGGTATATTTTGAAAAAGTTAATACTTTTAATTGCAATTGCTTTAGTTTTAAGTGCATGTAATTCAACCAGTTCACATGCTAAAGAGTTAAATAATTTAGAAAAGAAATATAATGCTAATATTGGTGTCTATACATTAGATACTAAAAGTGGTAAGGAAGTAAAATTTAATGCCGATAAGAGATTTGCCTATGCTTCAACTTCAAAAGCGATAAATAGTGCTATTTTGTTAGAACAAGTACCTTATAATAAGTTAAATAAAAAAGTACATATTAACAAAGATGATATAGTTGCTTATTCTCCTATTTTAGAAAAATATGTAGGAAAAGATATCACTTTAAAAGAACTTATTGAGGCTTCAATGAAGTATAGTGATAATACAGCAAACAATAAAATTATAAACGAAATCGGTGGAATCAAAAAAATTAAAAAACGTTTAAAAAAATTGGGAGATAAAGTAACAAATCCAGTTAGATATGAAATAGAATTAAATTACTATTCACCAAAGAGCAAAAAAGATACTTCAACGCCTGCTGCTTTCGGCAAGACTTTAAATAAACTTATCGCAAATGGAAAATTAAGCAAAAAAAATAAAAATTTCTTACTTGATTTAATGTTAAATAATAAAAACGGAGACACTTTAATTAAAGATGGTGTTCCAAAAGACTATAAGGTTGCTGATAAAAGTGGTCAAGCAATAACATATGCTTCTAGAAATGATGTAGCTTTTGTTTATCCTAAGAACCAATCTGAACCTATTATTTTAGTCATTTTTACGAATAAAGACAATAAAAGTGATAAACCTAATGATAAATTGATAAGTGAAACCGCCAAGAATGTAATAAACAAATTTTAATAGTCTAAATGTACTACAAAAACTGATATAATTCTATCTTTCATAAAACTTCATAATATCGAAGAACATATATATTATTTATAATTATATATGTTCTATTTTTTTATGTTCACATTTTTTAAAAGAGAAAATACTATTAACATACCAAACATCATAATTCCAGTTACTATAATTATAAATGCTCGATAATCTTACTCAACTTTTCCATATAGAAAATAACTTATTTTAAATTAATTAATTAATCACATTAAAAAATTATATAATCCTTGCCAAAAAAAGAACATACGTTCTACAATGATGATGAGGTGGTAAACATGATTCCAAATCCTAATGCGCCAGATGAATATAAATATGAAACTGATTATAGAAAAATACCAAGAAAATATTTAAACCCTAAAATCCCTCAAGGGCGTGGAAAAATCAAATGGCAAGCTTTTGCGACTCTCCCGCAACAGTTTGAAATTTTAGAACAAATTATAAAGGATCAAAATAAAATAGAAAAACCATTGCTAACACATGATTCATTAGATAATTTAGATCAGATTTTTCAAATAAAAATTCAAAATGATGAGTTATGTACAATCTCATATTGGGAAGACGGTAACATTTCAAAATATACAGGAAAAATTTTAAAAAAGGATGAAATTAGTAATACATTTTCCTTTTCTGATACTAACAATAATATATATAATTTAAATAATGCTAACGTTTGTAGTATCACTTAACACTATTTAAACTTTTAAAAAGTTTAAATAGTGTTCTTATAATTACCTTTTTCGAAATACTTCTAGCAAAATCATTATAAGTATCATACTGATATTAAATATATTATTTTTATCACTGAAAAAAATTTCTACTACTTGGAAAATTGATAAAAGACTTATTATTAACAAAAGTTTATTTAATTTTTCGCTTCTTTCTTCTTCCTTATATGACTGCTCCAATTCAATTAGTGATAATTCTTCTTTGTTTAATTCTTCAATATATTGTGGAGATTTAAAATCATTATTATTCTTTAGATACAAATATAAATATAAACTAGGTAAAAGCTCTGTTCTATAAATAATTGCAATAGATCTCTTGAAATTTAGTATCCATTGTCTAAAATATAGGGCTTCTTTTTTTCCATTTAAATTATATTGTTGATACCCATACAATTGTAATTCATTTAACATAGTTTCTAAGAAAAAGAAATTAGCAGAACTATTGAAATAAAGTGCCATTTGAGAACATTTTTCTAAAACATCTTCTTCTTGCTCATCCATCCAAACTACAAAAACAGATGCTTTATTCAAGAAGTTTATATAATTATCGCTATAACCATCTTGCCTAAAATGTTTACTTTTTCCTTCAAATGAAAAAATAGGCGCATTTACTAACCACTCTTGAATCTTCACGTCCTCATAGAAAGGATCATCAGTAAATTCATTTTCATTAGCTAAATAATAAACTTCAAAACCCATATTTTTAGATACTTTATATTCAAAAATATCCTTACTATTAATTTTTATAATTCTATTAATTTGTCTAGAAACATCTCTAATATTTTTACAATGTCTATTACCATACAATTGATACTGTCTTTGTCTATTATTTTTTTCTTGATTAATTAGAGGATATATCTTATCTTTTACACATGAGAAAGTACTATACAAGTCGCTTCCAAAGTTTATACTCTCTAAGTCTTCAATGATTTCTTTAACAAATGTACCATTGTTAAATATAGTTAAGGTTAAAAAAAATAAATTCAAAGTGTTCTCATGAGTAATTTCAATATGTGGAGTGAATATATATTTTTTATATTTGTATCCATGTATATTATTTTGATCAAACAATCCATCATTAATATTTGCATTAGTAGCAAATTTTTCTAAAAATTTTTCTAGTTTTTCGTGATATTCTTTTGTATGTCTTTTATATCTTCCAGGTAAAATCCAATAATCATAATTTACCGGGGGGTTGTCAGGAGATAAAATGCGTATAACTCCTTTTACATTCAATAGAATTTCCTCAATTTTTTCAAACCAAGGGTTCATGTTATTATCTTTTATATTTATAGCAGTAGCATATTGATATGTTACTTTATAGCCTTGTAATTTATTAATATCTTCTAGAATCTTTTCAATTTTATTGTCCATTATTTTAAATATCCTCATACAGCCTAGAATATAAAACGCTAATTTCTTCTTTCAACATTTTTTTCTCTTTTTCTAAAGAATTTACTTTTCTTTTTAAAGAGGAGATTAACGCATCTTTACCGTCATTTTTATTTTTATGAACAAATATTTCTCTGTTTTGTTCACGTAACTTCTCTATTTTCTTTCGAATTTTATTATTTTTATATAATGTAGCTTTCGAAACTTTTGAATGTTTAGAAACGATGTTAAAGTTAATTTCTTTATTTTTTTGAACTAAATCATTTATTGCTTTATCAACTTTTTTCTCGGTTTTAACTTTTCGTTCTGCATGCAACTGTTTTAATTGTTCTTGTCTATTAAATTTTTCCATCTTAACCTCTATACTTTTATTCTATTACTTCTCCCGAATATAATGTTTCCATCTTTTATATTACCTAGTATTTCTTCATATTTATTTAATATATTTATATGCTTTTCAACCATATCTTGTCTATTATTATTTTTAGCTAATTCTATAGATTTGACCGTTGATTTGATATGTAATTCATATTTTTCAACATCTAAATCAGAAAATCCAATAGCTAAATCCTTACATGGTTTCCCAGAATTACAAGTCAGGCATGGCGGAGCTTCCATGTATGGACAATCACCACTCAATCTAGCATGACAAGTGCCATAAGGATTGTCCATTGCGTTTAATTTATGTTCTTGCCATAAAGAATTCAATGCTTTTTCAGATAGTTCACTACTATGCTGTATATTTTTAATTTTACCGTCAACATCAAAACTAAAAGCTCCTTGATCAATAACTGATTCAAAAGCCTTTCTCTTTGTATCATCAAGTAACTTAGCATATCTTAGAGTCATTTCTGGTGAGGAGTGTGCTAATAATTCTTGTATCGTTAATATATCTGCTCCACCATTTAACAATTTTACTGCATAGGTATGTCTAAATTGATGAGTTTTGAAATGGAAGATTTCTCCTTGTTCATCAATAATATTTTTAGTCTTTGATAAATGATTTAAGTGTGCTCTGACCATATGTTGTGTAAAGGGCATTCCCTTTCTTTTTCCTTTATAAATAGCAAAAATATAATTATTAGGATTATTATCTTTTGTACTTTTACTTTTAGAATCGGCTATTAAAACTGCTATTATATCAGCTAATTTATTATCAATTGGTATTCTATGTCCTTTAACAAAAGTTTTAGCAATATCTGTGATTATTGAATACTTTCCATTAACTTTTGCAAGGCAATTATTTTGTAATGTCAATACATCAGAAATTCTTAATCCTGTTTTAAAAGCTATCCAAACTACAGGTATTAAATCTTTATGCAAATCATTTATATGCTCAAAAAGCTGTTCCAATACAAAATCTGGGATATAATCAATTTGGCTACTATTTTTCTTTTCGTGTTTAGGTAAGTCTTGAGGATAAATTAAAAATCGTATATCTTGGTACGGTGCTATAGCATAGTTTTGAGTTATAATATCGTTTAAGAACCTTCTAATTGTTTTTAATTCTTCTCTCACAAAATTCTTAGTACTTTGCAAATGTTTATTAGCTGCATATTCAAACAAAAATTCTATATATGCTTCGATATGACATCTATCTAGTTCATTTAAACTATTCCTTGTTTCTTTATTTTTAGATATATTTTGAAAAAACCTAGTTAAAACTCTTATATAAAACCTTGCTGTAGCAAATGCTATATCACCAGTTATCAAACGATTTTTTAAATATTTTTTTGCTAATTCTCGCATTTTAATTGACTCAATTTTTTCAAAGTTTAAATAATTGCCAGTTAGTGTTTTATTATAACTCAATCCATATTTTTCTAAATTTCTAATATCCCATTTATCTTTTTCCCATTCTTCTCGCTTATCAATGAACTTAATTAGATTAATGTACATATTCTTTAAAAAAGAAGCCAGTCCGCTTTTGTATTCATAATCACCAAAAACTATTGTTGATGATCTTCTTTTTATTGGTATATTATTTTCAGTCAGCCAATTAAACCAGTGCTTTTCTAATGTATTTATATCACAATCAAGTAAAGAATTTAAATTTGGATAAACTTCATTAAAGAACTTAGCAATCTTATTAAGCTTTACTGCTCCAGTATTAAATAAATTAGATAAGGACCAATCCTCTTTAACTATCAGTTTCAAAAAAAGGTATTTAAATTCTAAATTCAAATTTTTACTTTTAATCCTAAAGAAAACATTTTTTCTTTTGTCTCTATAGTTCTTGATACTATCTTGAAATTGCTTGAATTTGTTAAAAGCTGTAATGTGCCACTCATCATTTTTAAAAAAGTAATCATCATATATTTCAGTTATTAAAACCTCTCCTTTTATATTGATGGTTCTACTTTGTAATGTACATAATTCATTAATCATAGTACTGTTTGTAGGTAAATTAATTGGTATTGACATAGTCATTCCCCTTTATTAAAAACTTGAAATTGATGCTTTACTTTATTCCAATCTTCACGTATATCTTCTTCAGTGGGATGAACATATAAATTAATAGTCGTTTGTATATTACTATGACCAAGTCTTTCTTGAACTTGTTTTATATCCTTAGTTTCATTATAAAAAACAGTTGCATGTGTATGGCGAAATAAATGAGGATGAACATTTATAGATGTTTTATGTTTTAGCCTTTTAAATAATGAATATATATCACTATAATTCATAGCTTCTCCTACATTTCTCCCCTTTATTTTTACAAAAAGATAATCAGAACATATTGAAAGTTCGTCAATTATTTCGTAGACATAATCATCGTATAAATCAATTAACGATTGGGAAATAAATATTTTTCTTTCCCCAGTTTTCAAATAAGTACCATTATCATTAAATCTATTTTTCAAAACTATTTGATGGCCTTTTCTAAAGTCAAATTTAATATCATCAATACGTAATGATAATACCTCACCTATACGTAATCCGGTTTCATATAGTAATTGTATTAAGAATTTATCTCTAATATTATTAGCTTCCTCTAATAATTTCTTAACCTCCGCATTAGTTAACACTTCTATTTTTTTCTTTGGTTCTTTAACTTTCAAAATATTTTTCAACGTTCTATAGTCCTTATTTATGTGATGCATGAAACTTTTATATTTTTTAGAGTATTTACTTTCCATATGCATAAAATCATAGAAATTAACATCTAATTTTTTACTCCTATAGAGATAATCATAAAAATTAGATACTACAGTCATAGTCAGATTAATTGTCTTAGGACTAATGCTTTTTTCTTTTCGGTGATAAGAGAGGACATTCTCATATTCAAAAGGTGTTTTCATCCATCTTATAAAATCAACAAAGTTATCAAAACTAACTTCTTTATAGCATATCTTTTTACTTTCTAAGTAAACAAAAAAATTTTTTAGTGCATAGGCATAGGTTTTCTTGGTATTTAAACTTTTCTTAACACTATCCAGATACTTCAAATATCTTACTGCATCTACTATAGGTTCATTATTACCATCTAAAATCATAAAATTGGTACCATTCTTAGATTTTACTTCTACTATTTTCATAATAATCTCATTTCTAATTTTAATAGTATAAGTATACACTATTCAAATTCTTTTTACATCATACATATTAAACTTATTACACGTAATAAAAAAAGACTATTTAATATTTTTACTTTGTTCATTTTTTCTTAAAATATGATTCATTTTAAACAAAATAGTCTATATTCTTCAACATATATATAACCTTTTGCAACATTACCCGAACAATTCGAAACGATTCAACAATACATTATCGACCAAAACAAAATTACACGTCCTGTATTATCAGATGATCAATTGGCTGAGCTAAACATTCGGTTACACGAGGCGCTACAATATGCCCAACCTGTAGAAGTTAAATTTTATAATAATGGCTTTGTAGATTCAGTACGCTTAACCATTTATCGTATTGATGCTATTAATTATGAAATTGATGGTTATGTTTACAATCAGCAACAACGTCAAAAAATTTCTATCTTTGATATCTTAGATATTGTCTTGTTACCTTAATGCTTTGAACATAATTAAAGGCAAGAACAATCTATATTGTCCTTGCCTAAATGTTATTAGTTATTTTTACTTTCAATATCAGAAATAATTTCTTTAGTTTTTCTTTCAATATCTTCAAAATCTTTTTTAAAGATATAAGCAAATGCTACTACACCAACACCAGCAACTAATGTTGTAATAGCAACTAAGCTAAATACGAATTTAAACACACATTTAATAAAATTCCACATCTCAATTTCACCTCTGTTAAATTAAATACCTATCTACATTTCATTATACTATCATATATAGAATAATCATTAAATAAATACCCACTTTTACGAAATATATTCATCAAATTATATAGCGAGCAAGCTAATGATTATTTTCAAAAATGCCGAGGAACCTCTGTTTCAACGTGACATGACCTTATATGCTAATGTTAACAATGACTATTATCGTGAATGCTAACTTAAGATTGATATTTATGATAAGATGATTTTAAGTTTTTAACTTAATATCCCCACCATCTATAAAAATATGTTTTAACTGATTGATAAGTCTTATACACCGAGAAATCACCTCAAACAATTTTATATTTCATTTAGTAAAATATAACTTTATTTAACATGACATTCAATATACATACGATTACTATTTATTTACAATATATTACAACTAAAAAGAAAGGGGCCGATGATATGCAACAAGTGACATCAGATATCATGACTTTTAGAGGTTCACATTTCGAGTTAGGTGTTAAAACTGGTAAATGGCTTCAACAAACACCTCTGCTAAAAAATCGAGAAAAAGAATGGAAAAAACGTGTCCCACGTTTCGATATAGATGTAAATGAAACTTATCAAATATTCCAAACTTACGCACCTCAAATATGGGAAGAATTAATGGGACTACAAAGTATACTCAAAATGCCAACACGCCAAATTATTTTAAACTTTGGACATTATCGTTTTACCGATTTAAAAGAAAGTGGTTGCACGGTCTTTCAAGGCAAAGACTTCATGGTTAGAAATTATGATTATCACCCTGCAACTTATGATGGTCGCTACTTACTTTATCAACCTACAGATAGCGGTTTAGCTCAAATTGGTCCTGTATCAAGGGTAACTGGAAGAATGGATGGTATGAATGAGTCAGGATTAACTATGGGCTATAACTTTATGCACCGGAAGAAACCAGCAAATGGTTTTGTATGTTATATGATTGGTCGTCTAATTCTTGAAAATTGCCGGAATGTAACAGAAGCAATCCAATTATTGAAAGAAATACCACACAGAAGCTCATTTAGCTACATACTGATGGACAAATCATTGAACCATGCAATTGTTGAAGTGACGCCGAGATCAATAGATGTTCGTTATGATAATATATGTACAAATCATTTTGAAATATTAACACATGAAAATCGCAATTATACAAAAGAATCTAAAGAAAGACTAGCGCGTACCATTTCACAAACTAATGATAATTTAGATATGACTACAGCATTTAAGTTATTCAATAATCCTCAGTATGAAATTTACAGTAAACTATTCAAAAGCTGGTCTGGCACCATCCATACATCAATGTATCACCCTGAAACATTAACTGCATATTTTACATTGGGAGAAAACGCGCCACCAGAAATAATAGATTTCAAATCATGGTTAGATGGTCAAGACCTTAATATCACTCACTTTACTGGCAATATAGATACCGACTTAACTTTTGCCAACAAATAAATAACACCGATATTAGAGAAATTATGCTTCCTAATATCGGTGCTTACATCCTTTATTTATTCAACTTTGATATTACCATCAATCGTATAAAATTCTAAAACATTGTCGCTTTTCCCAACTTTACCATTAGTAAATGTTTTATTTTTAACTACGCTATCACCCGTTCCCGGATTTAGCTTTAGTATAGTATCTTCAGGTTTACTATCATACTTAAAACGAATATCTCCTTGTTTAGTAGAAGCTTTTGCATCTACTTTTGATGGCATGTTTTTAAATTCAATGTCACCATGATCGTTTAAAAATATGGATTGTTTAATTTGACTCTTGTCGATTTGTAGCGTACCAATAACAACTTTAATATTACTATTTTTAATGTTACTTTTACTAATATAAGTAGGACTATTATTTGTCTTTGAATCTAGTGCGTCAAGATTTGAGTTTTTAATAACTACTTCACCGTTAATGCTTTGAATACTTGTGTTCTCTAAATCAACATCACTGATTCTAACACTTCCTGCTCCAGACGATATATTTAAACGTTTGATCATTTTATCAGGCATTTCAATCGTTAACGTTTTCTTATTCTCATGAAAAGGATTCATATCAATTGCATATCCTCTTGTCTTAGACCTTTTATCACTAACCTTCAACGTCTTATCTACTATATTAATTAATATATCATTGTCACCATCATATTTAACTCTAAATTGATTCCCCCGTTTTATACGAAGTTCTGTACTATCCAAATTTATAGATACATTGTCAAAAGCATCGTCTTTGAATGTTTTATCATATTGTTTAGTACCATATTTGTTTTTATCATAGCTGAACCAAATAATGGTTGCTGCTGTAAAAAAGACAACAAACACTAAAAGCCCAATAAAAAAGAATTTCTTCATTTTCTAACGCTTCCTTTGACAGTTTTAATATACCAAAGTAAATATTTTAAGATTAAACGATAAATGTATTCTAAAATCTTAAATATGACAATGATAAATACTAATCCTAATCCTGAATATGATATGGCAAAAAATACATTACTAATTGAGTCTACAATTCCTCTGGATATTGCTGATGCTAATAAAATAATTGGACAAAACAGCAGCAAAAGTGATATTAAAAATAATGCTAATACAAATAATCCAACTATAGATACTGGTATAAGGATGACAAAAATAGATAGAATGCCTAAACTTAATGAAGCAGCAACAGCTCTTGAAATATTTTCAAATGTTGGTTTAGATTCAGCATAATCAATAACACTTCTAGCTTTTGTTTCAGCTGCAACATCTTGTGGGTCTTTTAACTTCTTTAAAATTTCCTCTTCATCAACGCCATTAAGTTCTTGCTCATAAAAATAACGTTCATATTCATACATTTTTTGATCTCTTAAATGCCTAGGTAGCGCATCAAGTGCTGTTTCTAATTCATTTAAATAAGTAATCTTGTTCATATAGGTCACTCATCCCAATAAAATTATTCATTCGTTTTTTATAACTTTAAGACCTAAAGCTATTTACTAAAAAATTCAATACGTTTAATTTCTAAATCTTGATAAAGTAAGTTTAATTTTAAATGGTTATCTCTATCAATATACTTTACCGATGAGAAATCATTGCCAACTTTTGTTCTTTTATATCCGAATCCAAGATTTTCAATCGCGTTATTTATCGGCGAACCAATTCCCCCATCAAAATTAGTATGTATCTTTTCATCTCTTACTAATATTATCCCCTTAACGATGTTATCCTTTTCTCTCACTTTAACGGTAAGGTCAGGGTGAGCTTTACTGTTATAAAATTTAAAACGATCAAACTTAATTTTTTTATTTACTCCATAGCCTTTTTTATCAAACTTCACATTTAATTTAATATCGTTTATTTCAAGATTAGACAAATCCACAGTTTTCGTATGACGATATTGATATAAACCAATTAATACACCAAAAGAACAGATTAAAAATAATATAAACACAACCCAGCGATTTTGAATACGCACTGATGTCACCCTTTCTTTGTACTTATTTAAATATAGCATAAGGTGCTTCCCGTTTCATCCTTAACAAAAATTAACAAAGAATTTGCAATTAATTTATTTCATTACCTTTTATTACTATAAATTGGTATAATGTTGTAAATGCTAAAGGAGGTTTTTACAATGACAAATTTAGAAACTTATTTCAAAAATAGCCAACCCTTAAATGAATACATTGATGGAATGAAGACAAATCAAGATACCGTTCTCAGTATCTATCAATCATTTGAGTTACCAGAAGATGATTCACGCATCAAAAAAATAAAAGAGATGAATTATTCTAAAGTATTAGTAATTACTGAAGACTGGTGTGGAGATGCAATGATGAATCTCCCAATTCTAAAACACATCAGTGAAGCATTAAATTTAGAAGTACGCGTGTTCCATAGAGATGATGATACAAAACTGATCGATCAATATTTAACAAATGGTAAATCACGTGCAATTCCTATCTTCGTATTCTTGAATGATCAATTCGAACAAGAAACAGTTTGGGGACCAAGAGCAAATGAAGTCCAAAAATTTGTAACTGATGTTCGTGCTGATAAATTACCGAGCAAAGATCATCCAGACTATGCAGATTTAGAAAAAGAAACACACTTAGTTATATCAAACCGCTATAAAACTGACGCTTCATTTTGGAAAGCAGTTTATAATTCCATCCTAAATAAATTAGAAAATAAATAAATTTACAATAAGACAAACTTTGAGGTTGGGAAAATTTAAAATTCCCAACCTCAAAATTATTTTTATTAAATGTCTTTTTTAGCGACATATAAGATATTCAAAATGAAGAATATCACTATAGAACCTAATGAAATTACCCATTGCCAATTGCTAAAATCAAAGTTAGAGCTAATCATTTTATCAGTTAAGTAAGCAAAAGGGATATAATCAAAAGCATCTAAAACTTTATCACCGTATCTTGGGATAAATGTAATAAAAGGTTTAATAAACGGTACAATGAGTACTAAAAATACACCTAATGAAAATATCATTGCTGTTTTTTGTGATGCAAGTGTGATTAAGAATAAAAACAAGCCAAAGAATAGTAAAAAGATTAGGAAGAACCATAAATTATCTACATATTTATAAAACGCCAAATTTTTTCCATTGCTAGATGCCTGCACAACAATCAAAATCACATAATGAATTAATGCAAATAATATTGAAATTAAAATAATTGAAATTGTTTTCGAAATAATGTATCCAACGCGTGTTTTAACTTTACTCATATATAGTTGAATTGTACCTTGTGAAAAATCACGCGTAATTGTCTTAACAACAAACATTAATCCAATTATTAACAATAACCATTTTGCTGCAGCAAATACAGATCCATAGACAATAATATGTTTCGGGTTATCCATCGAATTTGCCATAAGTATACTTTGAGTTGCAATCAAACTAGATACGACTAGTATCGCTAAATATGTTAAAGGACTTTTAAAAATACTATAAAGATCATACTTAACTAAATTTAAAATTCTCATTATTTATCACCTCTTTGATTTATATTGAAGTACGTATCACGCAATGAACTTTTACGTGTTTCAATATATTTCGGATAAATATCTAATTCAGATAATGCTTTTAGTATAACTTGATAATTTTTTTGTGCATTGATCATTAAATGTCCGTCTGCTTTGTCGACATTTTGTAATTGGAAATGCTCTGCAAGATATTTTTCAGTTCTATCAAAGTCTTTATGATCAACAGTAACTATCGTTGTGTCAGATGCAACACCTTCCTCCATGTTTACATCTTGAACAAAATGTCCGTCTCTTAAAAATACAGCTCTATCACAAATTAATTCAATATCTTCTAACTTATGACTTGATATTAGAATTCTCATATCAAGTTCATTTACTAGAGACTTAATTGTAGTCAGCACATCAATTGAGCCATCTGGATCCATACCATTTGTAGGCTCATCCAATATTAAAAATTTAGGTTTATTCATTAAAGATACTGCAATTGCTAACTTTTGCTTCATCCCCATTGAATATTTCTTAACTTTCTTTTTAATATAAGGTCTCATACCAAATGCATCTATAATTTTGTCTGTGTATGCTTTATCAAAACCCTTACCTAATACTTGTGCAAATAATTTCAAGTTATACAATCCTGATTTATTATCATATAATTTAGGATGCTCAATTAAAAAACCGATATTATCTGCATTATCAATATCTACTTTTCCATCAAATTTAATAATATTACCATTCATTACTTTCATAACGGTTGTTTTACCAACACCGTTTTTCCCTATTAATCCGACAATTCTACTATCGCCAAAGTCAAAATCAATATCATTTAAAACGACATTTGAGCCGTATTTTTTTGTAATATGTTCTAATTTCATCGACTGCCTCCTTTAAATTTTCTAGTATTTATTTTATTGAGCTGTTTAAAATAATTAACAATAAGTATAACAATGCTTATAATTAGAAAACCGATATTTAAAATATATGAATATAGATTTGGGAATGATGATTGACTTAGAACAAAATAATTCACCAACACTATTGCAATTGAAAATAAAAATGGAACTAAAATGATAATAGTAAACACGTATATACCATATGGCACTTTGACTCTACGCAATTCTGTAAATTGACTAAATGCAATTGGTATAGACAAGAAGTTAGATATGACAAATGCATATGCAGTTGAAAAATAGATTGAATTTGGTTCAATCACATCTGCTTCATAAGCATATAAACTAATAACAAGCGTTCCAATTAATGTTAAAACAATGCATGTAATATAGTTGGCATTAAGCAATTGTTTTTTTGACACTGGTAAACTCATATAAAAATAATATGAATCATTACCACCTAATCTACGATTGAGTCTAAATAAGTGACCAGCATCTAAAATCCAAATAATCAATATTGTTGGACTTATAAAAGATTGCAATAAGTAAAAGAACTTTGTTGAGTCAAGCATTATATAAAAAGGATATAAGGTTAATAATAGAACATAGATGATAAGTGTATATCGTCGTAATTTAAAATTCCTAATTAACAATGCCTTCATTTAAAAACCTTCTTCCATCAATTTGATGTTTTCATGATATTTAGGTTTTCTCTTTTCAAGATAAACCATTAGGTTCTCAATAGAAGGTGTAGTGATATTCACTTTATGACCTAAAATTTCTTTAAATACTTGCGCATGTTCTGTTAATCCTATAAATCCCGTACGCTTATGTTCTTCAAAAATAAGTAGAGATGCTAATTCATCATCAAGGTCCTCAATTGCACCACTCACAACTTGATATCTTTGTAACAGTTGTTCTTTTGAACCATTTAAGATAACTTCACCGTCACTTAAGTGAATGATATAATCAGCTATTTTTTCTAAATCTGAGATAATGTGTGTCGACATGAATATTGTTTTATTTTCATCAATTAATTCTTGCTGAATTATCTCCAATAGCTCATTTCTAGCTAAGGGATCAAGACCTGAAGTAGGCTCATCAAAAATATACAATTCAGCATGATGTGAAAATGCAACTGCTAGTGATAATTTCATTTTCATGCCAGTCGAAAATGTTTTTATTGATTTATTGATTGGTAAATCGAACTTTTCAAGATAAAATTCAAATACTTGATGGTCCCATTTACGATAAAAAGGGGCAATCATTTTTTCAAGTTGCTTCGTAGTCCATCTCTCATTAAAATAATTTTCAGCGTAAACAAACCCAATTCTATTCTTTAACTCTATCGGATTGAGAGCCATATCCTCTTCTAATACTCTAATAACACCAGTTTGAGGTTGATACAAATCCATAATTAACCTTATTATTGTGGTTTTACCAGCGCCATTTCTACCAATAAAACCAGTGACGAATCCTTGAGGAACTTTGAAAGAGATATTCTTTAAATTAAACTGGTCACTTGAATAATTAACATTACTTAATTCTATGGTATTCATGATGATTCCTCCTCATAAATGAACGTTAAAATATCTTGAAGTTCCTCAAGTGACATTTCGATGGCTTGCGCTTCATTAACCAATTCTTTAACCAAATTTTCAATGGTAAAAAATTGTTTCTCTTTTAAAATAGAACTATCTTGTTCCTTAACAAAGGTCCCTTTTCCTCTAATTGTTGTAACAAAACCGTCTTTCTCTAAATCTTCATAAGCACGTTTGGTAGTAATCAAACTTACTTGAAGATCTTTGGCAAGTTCCCTCATTGATGGCAAATGCTCTCCAGGAGCAACATGCCCCTTTAAAATATTTTGTTTTACTTGTTGCTTAATCTGTTCATAAATCGGAAAATCACTATTGTTTTTTAAAATTATTTTCATCAACGTCCCCCTATCATCTTCTGTATATATACAATATACACAATATACACAATTTTGTAAATATGCATATCTCATTATCAACCAGTCTTCAGAAATAACACTGAGTATTGTAATATTAGCAGTTGAATAAAATGAAATGACACTACCATTTAATCTTGCATTGTCTATTTCAATAAAAAAGACTGTCAAAACGAATATTCTTATACTTTAACGGTGATTGTCGCGTCATCAAGAACAGTCGTTTAAAACAGTCAATTCTATTTGTTATTTTTACGTCGATCATTACTTCTACTTATAAAAGCACAAATCATAAACATAATTGCTGCCAATAATAGTTTTATACCTTGGCTCTCATGGTTTGTTGCTTGTAAATAATAACCAACAATAAATAAAATAATTGCTAATGCTACAAATATTTTTGTTAGATGTTTCAATTTATTTCACCTCAACATCGACATTATAACAAATATAAAGATTTATCATAACTTAATATATTGTATAGTGTAATATAACCAATCTCTCATTGGCTTACTTGATGACAAAACCATTCAATCAAAATGATTATTGATTGCGATATATTGTGTTCAATGATATTATTTAAGTGTATCCACAGAATTATACTACACAACCCCAAGTCTGGTACCAGCAGACTTGGGGTTATTTATGTGTGTAGGATCATTTTTTATTTTTCCATTTCAGTTCTAACCAAAGTCGAAAAATAATTAGTAAGCCACCTGTAATAAGTGTCATCATCCCTTCTTGCCACCACATCATTACACTACACCTCCGTTCGACTAAAGTATCATACTGAAGGATGACCTACACCTATTCTAACACAAAACAGAACATATGTTCGTATTTTGGTAGCGGATTTTACATATTATTCGTTAATTCACCAACAACACTTTATCTTTGGTATAATTGAAGATAATATATAGGCATACAATTTTTTTAAAGAGAGGTTAAGCAATAATGAATCCTTTAGCCCAAAGCTTAAATGAACAACTTCAACAGTCAAATGCAACTGCCTTTGCAATGTTATCTGACTTAGGTCAAAATATGTTTTATCCAAAAGGCATTTTATCTCAATCTGCTGAAGCAAAGAGTACAACATATAATGCAACTATAGGTATGGCGACAAACAAAGACGGAAAAATGTTTGCATCATCTTTAGATGCAATGTTTAATGATTTAACTCCAGATGAAATATTCCCTTATGCGCCACCACAAGGCATCGAAGAATTACGTGATTTATGGCAACAAAAAATGTTGCGTGACAATCCAGAGCTATCAATCGGCAACATGTCACTACCAATTGTTACGAATGCATTAACACATGGTTTATCTTTAGTTGGCGATTTATTTATAAATCAAGGTGACACTATCTTGTTACCAGATCATAATTGGGGTAATTACAAACTTGTTTTCAATACGAGAAATGGTGCAAATCTTCAAACATATCCTATTTTTGATAAAGACGGGCATTATACTACTGATTCACTAGTAGAAGCTTTACAATCATACAATAAAGATAAAGTCATTATGATTTTAAATTATCCTAATAATCCGACAGGTTACACACCTACGCATAAAGAAGTGACTACCATCGTCGATGCAATTAAAGCATTAGCTGATAAAGGTACAAAAGTTATAGCTGTTGTGGATGACGCATACTATGGTTTATTCTATGAAGATGTGTATACTCAATCATTATTTACTGCATTATCTAATTTAAATTCAAATGCAATATTACCTGTTCGTTTAGATGGTGCAACAAAAGAATTTTTCGCATGGGGATTCCGTGTTGGATTTATGACATTTGGAACGTCTGATCAAACAACTAAAGAAGTATTAGAAGCCAAAGTAAAAGGTCTTATACGAAGTAACATTTCTAGTGGACCTCTTCCAACACAAAGCGCTGTTAAGCATGTATTAAAAAATAATAAACAATTCGATAAAGAAATCGAACAAAATATTCAAACATTAAAAGAACGCTATGAAGTCACTAAGGAAGTTGTCTATGCTGATCAATATCATTCACATTGGCAAGCCTATGACTTTAACTCTGGATACTTTATGGCAATAAAAGTTCATGATGTTGACCCTGAAGAACTTCGTAAACATTTAATTGAAAAATATTCAATTGGTGTTATTGCACTAAATGCAACAGATATTCGTATTGCGTTTAGCTGTGTAGAAAAAGAAGATATCCCACATGTATTTGATTCAATTGCTAAAGCAATTGATGACTTAAGATAATTAATTTCAACCAATAATCTGATGAGTATGACTCGGATTATTGGTTTTTATTTTTAAAATTATTCCTTCTTTCAAACCATTATAAGATATATTTTATTCAGCAACTTATCAAACACTATACCTAATTAGTTTTATACATCTCTCCTAACAAAATTTAATTTATTTGGTACAAATTTATATAACTTTTAGCAAATCAATTCAAGCATCACATCTCTACAAATGTAAAAGGCACCCCACGATTGTGAGATGCCTTATTATAAAATTAAAGATTAGAATTTAAGTTCAATATCTACCTTTTTAATGTCAGTTGCTTTAAATACTTTTCCATCTTTATACTCAGTTTTTAAGTCTACATATTTTGACGAACCATTTTTAAAATACACTTTATACACTGCGCGTTCAGCAAGTCCTATGTCATGTTTAGTAATCCCTTGATCATTTGCCATTGCTGATTTAAGTTTTATACTTAAGTCATTAATTGTAATTTTGCTTGCATTATAGAACACAAATTCATTTGAAACTAAGTTTTCAAATTTATTTATTGTTACTGGGAATTTCACATTATTAGATTTATTTATTTTTTTTTGATTTAGTGTGTTGTTTTACATCAATATCAATCTTTTTAATATCTTTGGCACTAAATAAATTAGGTGTAAAGATGTCTGATTTTAAATTCACTACTTGTTTCTTTCCATTTTTGAAATGTACTGTATATTTTGCTTGTTTCGCAAATTTTAAGTCAAGATCACTGATGCCTCTTTCACTTTTTAATACAGATTTCACTTTGTCATTTAAATATTTGTAACTAATTAATTCCTTTTGAGACAGTTTTAATTTAGATAAAATTGGTGTTGATGTGCCATTTACTGCAATTGTGTATGGTACATATCTGTCTGCTTTCGCTTTAGGTCCTGTTTTAACAGTAATTTCAATTCTCTTAACATCTTTCGCATGAACTAAGTTTGCTGTGTAATTTTTTGAATTTAACTGTAAGATTCTTTTACCACCATTTTTAAAATAAACAGTATAATAAGCTTTCTTAGCATATTTTAAATCTTGTTCACTAATACCTCTATCATGCTTCAGTACTGATTTTATTTGACTAGTTAAATCTTTATAATTCTTCCAAGGTTTATTTGAAAATGAAAGATTCGATAAAATGTTTGTAGATGTACCATTTAAATTAATTGAATATGGAACTTGATAGTTTCTTTTAGCTTTATTTTCGACATGTTTTTTTGTATCTACGTTAATATTGATACTTTTAATATCACTTGAATTTATTAAATTCGCTGTGTAAATACCTGCTTTCAAATCGATAACTTTCTTCGTTCCATTTTTAAAATTAACTGTATATTTCGCTTGCTTCGATAGTCTTAAATCTATATCACTAATACCTCTATTTGATTCTAAAACTGATTTAACTTTACCCTCTAAATCTTTGTAACTAATATTTTGATTCTTATTAAATGTTAAGTTTGATAAAATATTTTGGCTTGTACCGTTCACAGTAATTGTGTATGGAACTTGGTAATTTGCTTTATCTTTCTTTTTATCTTCAACTTGCTTTTTAGTATCTACATTAATATTAATAGCTTTAATTTCACTTGTATTAATTAAATCAGCTGTGTAAATACCTGCTTTCAAATCGATAACTTTCTTCGTTCCATTTTTAAAATTAACTGTATATTTCGCTTGCTTCGATAGTCTTAAATCTATATCACTAATACCTCTGTCTGATTTTAAAACTGATTTAACTCTATCCTCTAAATCTTTATAACTAATATTTTGATTCTTATTAAATGTTAAGCTTGATAAAATATTTTGGCTTGTACCGTTCACAGTGATTGCATATGGAACATGGACTTTAGAATATCCATGGTGTAACGAACTTGATGATTTATCTAATGGCTTAGCTGCGGCAGACGCTTCATTATTATTAAAGTTTGCACCTGTTGATGCTAAAACACCTAATGCTAAAGTTGTTGTAATCAATGACTTAAATTTCATAAATTATCTCTCCTTTTTTGTGTAATTCGTATTTGCAACTTAATTATAGCCAGACTTTCTCTGTTTTTTGAATTAACTGAATATTAATAATAAATTATCTTTAACAATAATTTTTTAACACTGTTAAAAGTTCTTTTAATTTTGATTAACTAATTAATTTACAATACCTAAAATGTTGTTTGGTTTTGTTTATACCAATCTTCAAACTTAAATGTCATAACAACATTCATTTCTTAATTCCGATTACATTTGTCGGTTATATTTACAGCATCTTTATACTCAAAAAACATTTGCTTAAAAATATAAATTCGATTTAATAATTAATTTAAATTTAGTTAATCAATTTTGCATCTATTTTGTTGTAAGCTATATAAAAGGAGTGATAATGATGGTGAAAAAAACAAAATCCAATTCACTAAAAAAAGTTGCAACACTTGCATTAGCAAATTTATTATTAGTTGGTGCACTTACTGACAATAGTGCCAAAGCCGAATCTAAGAAAGATGATACTGATTTGAAGTTAGTTAGTCATAACGTTTATATGTTATCGACGGTTTTGTATCCAAACTGGGGGCAATATAAACGCGCTGATTTAATCGGACAATCTTCTTATATTAAAAATAATGATGTCGTAATATTCAATGAAGCATTTGATAATGGTGCATCAGACAAATTATTAAGTAATGTAAAAAAAGAATATCCTTACCAAACACCTGTACTCGGTCGTTCTCAATCAGGTTGGGACAAAACTGAAGGTAGCTACTCATCAACTGTTGCTGAAGATGGTGGCGTAGCGATTGTAAGTAAATATCCTATTAAAGAGAAAATCCAGCATGTTTTCAAAAGCGGTTGTGGATTCGATAATGATAGCAACAAAGGCTTTGTTTATACAAAAATAGAGAAAAATGGTAAGAACGTTCACGTTATCGGTACACATACACAATCTGAAGATTCTCGTTGTGGTGCTGGACATGATCGAAAAATTAGAGCTGAACAAATGAAAGAAATCAGTGACTTTGTTAAAAAGAAAAATATCCCTAAAGATGAAACGGTATATATAGGTGGCGACCTTAATGTTAATAAAGGCACTCCAGAGTTCAAAGATATGCTTAAAAACTTGAATGTAAATGATGTTCTATATGCAGGTCATAATAGCACATGGGACCCTCAATCAAATTCAATTGCGAAATATAATTACCCTAATGGTAAACCAGAACATTTAGACTATATATTTACAGATAAAGATCATAAACAACCAAAACAATTAGTCAATGAAGTTGTGACTGAAAAACCTAAGCCATGGGATGTATATGCTTTCCCATATTACTATGTTTACAATGATTTTTCAGATCATTACCCAATCAAAGCCTATAGTAAATAGTGCTCAACTAACTAATAACTCGCTTCGTTCTAAAAAGTCGAAGCGAGTTATATTGTTAAAATTTGAATTGACTGAGTCTAGGACATAAATCAAGTTCTAGGCTCTATAATGTTATATTGATATTAGTTGACTGCGTGGTCCCAACACAGAGAATTTCGAAAAGAAATTCGAAAAGAAATTGGAACACCAATTTCTACAGACAATGCAAGTTGGCGGGGCCCCAACATAGAGAAATTGGATTCCCAATTTCGACCAACAATGAAAGTTGGGGTGACCCCAACATAAAGAAATACTTTTTCTTTAGAAATTAGTATTTCTTATGCATAAGTTTTACTCATGTATTCCTATTTTTAAGTACATATTAGCTGTGGCTAATGTGTAAGAACCACTACATAATAAATCGTTAGTGGCTCTTTATCATTTCTGTCCCACTCCAATATTTCTTCATTAATATAGATACTTCGTCTGCACTTAAATATGATTCATACACTGCACATCATAATAAATCTATCTACTCAAATATAAATAAAAGTTACCTACTACATTCTATGTAGCAGGCAACTTTTATTACTTATTTCTTTTCATTATCATTAAGTACTTTTACAAACTTCACATCATGTGTCTTCCAATCAACTTCATATAATGCTGATAATTTTTCTTCTTTTTTATCTACATGGTTTTCACCAGACCAATAGCCCCAGAAACCATGGCGATTCCAATCTATTTTAAACTCATCCATTGATCTTTTATAATGAACAACAAATTTTGATTTACCTTCATCTTTTTTATCATGTGACATAACAGCTAAAAATTCTGGATTAAACCCTTCAGACACAGTTACAGGCATTTTGTCTTTAGGTGTGAAATTATCTTTCGCCCATAAATTTCCATTTCGTGTTAAAGAAAAGATTTCACTTTTAGTTCTATTATCACTATCATTAGTTAATTGTCTCGTATGGTCATGTCCCATATTATTTATCAAATGTGCTTCTACTTTCCAACCTACACCTTTATGTGACGTAGATTGATCAAGTAATGTACGATATGATGGTTGTTGATAACTAATCGTCTCTGAATAATTACTCTCTTTTGTAATATTTCCAGTTAATCCTCCACGATTAATCGAAAAATCTCCACCTGTTTTATAACCATACGTATATTTAACTTCTCTTGATTCATCCTGATTTTTTGGTGCAAAGTCAGTCACATTTGTATGGTTGTTGTCATCAACATTTTGAATTGAAACTGAATAAGATCCAGGCCATCTTAATGTACTATTCCAATAACCATTTGGGTCTAAAATTCTCAAACCACTACCAATAGTACCTTTTGCTTTAATAAATACTGTTTCTTTATCATAATTAGGTTCAGTTATGAAATTAAATTGTAAGCTTTGAGTAATATTTTTTTGACTATCACTTGTTGTAGCTGTACGTGTATACATTTTAGTATCACCATCAAGATTCTTCTCAGAAACAGCTTTAATTTCAGAATTAATTTTTGCATAAGAAGTTGCCGGAAATACAGTTAATGCAGTAGATATTGCTAAACTACAAATTGTGATGTTTTTGTATAATTGTTTAATCATCAGTAATCCGCCCTTTCAATATTATCCTTCTTTATAAGGTTTATTGTCATCAGAATATTTATCAACGATTTTAACTGTTTTATTTTTCCAATCAACTTCATAAGTGACAATTAATCTTTGACCATCTTTATTTTTTTCTAAAATTGGAGGTGCATAATGTATCCCAGGTCTGTTTTTCAAAATATCTTGATTTCGTGTGTATGTTACTTCAAATTGCGTTTTCTCATTTGACTTTTCATTAGATAAATAAGTTAAAAATTCTGGATTAAAGCCACTTCTTACTAATGCCGGGTATCTATATTTTGAAGCAAAGCTTAGTTCAGGGTTTTCTACAGTAGCAATTCTCGTATTTCTATAGAATAATAATTCATCATTTCTATTTTTCACTTCTCCACCATACTTCAAGTCATTCGCAATAACTGACCAGTGTACATGCCAGTTATTATTTTTACCGCTGGCAATTGTGTCATAATTTTGCTGATTATAACTAATCGTTTTGGAGTAGCTATTTGATGAAGTTCGTCCAATACCTTTCGTTGAATCGAATTTACCACCTGAGCTATATGAAAATGTACTGTCTACTTTCGCAGTTGAAATTTTATTTTTCGGCAATTGGTCTAGTATTTCAGTTTTAGGATTTCTTTTTACTTGAAAATCTACATGGTACTCACTTGGATACTTTAACCAATTTGAATTTTTTTCTTCTTTATGAGATTCAAACTTTAAATTTGAATGAATTGAGCCTTGTTTTTTAACAAGTAATACATTCTTGTCATAAGTTGGATCATCGATAAAGTCGAATTGTAAATTTTGGAGTATATTTGTTTTCTCATCATATACTGTTTCAGTTCGTTTTGTGATTTTACCGTTTTTCCCAATATCATCAGGTACTGTTGAATTTTTATCTTTATTAGTAACATTACGTTTGTCTTTTTGTTGAGACTTATCAACATGTTCTTTCTTATTTTGGTCTTGCGAGTCTTTATGAGCTGAATTTGCTTGAGTCGTTGCTGCTGATAACAATAAAATTGCACATGATAATGATGACGCTATTAAAACACGTTTTTTATTTTTCATTGTTATAACCTTCTTTCGTATGATTGATATTTGTTGATATGTATCGACATGTGAATAATATCACAAAAATAGAGAATATATATTTAACTATTTATTAAATGATTTTGTTAATATTATTAAATACTTTATCCTCTTTAAAAATAATGTGTGTACAAAGTCATTAATTTAGCAAATATTTTTATTTATTAGTTAATAACCATCGATTTGAAATTTATATTTAATTATTAGATAAATAATATCCTGCATCTTTCTCATACAATTTACTATAAAATTAAGCATACCCGATATCAGTGTTAATAAGATCGTTGATACTAGACAGTTAATTTCATAGAACGAAATCAAATAACACACTACTTTCTGCATTTTAAATTATGTTTAAGAATAAAAATTATGTTTATATAAATATATATACTACTTTGAAAAGGTGTGAGCTTAATGACAACTTTTAGTGAAAAAGAAAAAATTCAATTACTAGCAGATATTGTTGAACTACAAACTGAAAATAATAATGAAATAGACGTTTGTAATTATTTAAAAGATTTATTCGACAAGTACGATATTAAATCTGAAATTTTGAAAGTTAATGAACACCGCGCCAATATCGTTGCAGAAATCGGTAACGGCTCACCTATACTCGCATTGAGTGGTCATATGGATGTTGTTGATGCAGGAAATCAAGATAATTGGACTTATCCCCCTTTTCAACTCACAGAAAAAGATGGCAAATTATATGGTCGAGGCACAACAGATATGAAAGGCGGTCTGATGGCTTTGGTCATCACACTCATTGAATTAAAAGAACAAAATCAATTGCCTCAAGGAACGATAAGATTACTAGCTACTGCTGGCGAAGAGAAAGAACAAGAAGGTGCCAAATTATTGGCTGATAAAGGCTATTTAGACGATGTAGATGGCTTAATTATTGCTGAACCAACTGGATCTGGAATTTATTATGCACATAAAGGGTCTATGTCATGTAAAGTAACTGCAACTGGTAAAGCTGTCCATAGCTCAGTTCCATTTATTGGTGACAATGCAATTGATACACTGCTTGAATTTTATAATCAATTTAAAGAAAAATATTCAGAGCTTAAAAAACATGATACTAAACATGAATTAGATGTTGCACCCATGTTCAAATCATTGATAGGAAAAGAAATTTCTGAAGAGGATGCAAATTATGCATCTGGTCTTACAGCTGTATGTTCGATTATAAATGGCGGCAAACAATTTAACTCTGTACCAGATGAAGCTTCACTTGAATTTAACGTAAGACCAGTTCCTGAGTATGATAACGACTTTATAGAATCGTTTTTCCAAAATATCATTAATAATGTGAATAGCAATAAGCTTTCACTCGATATTCCAAGCAATCACCGACCTGTAACAAGCGATAAAAATAGCAAATTAATTACTACGATTAAAGATGTAGCTTCTAGTTTTGTAGACAAAGACGATATATTTGTTTCGGCGCTTGTAGGTGCAACAGATGCCTCTAGTTTCTTAGGTGATAATAAGGACAATGTTGATTTAGCCATTTTTGGACCAGGTAATCCATTAATGGCACATCAAATCGATGAATATATTGAAAAAGATATGTATCTGAAATATATTGATATTTTTAAAGAGGCTTCCATTCAATATTTAAAAGAAAAATAAGAACGATGCTGTCAGCTTCCTTATTCGC
The DNA here is from genome assembly GCF_016893255.1 of Staphylococcus sp. GDB20D11A. Taxonomy (NCBI): domain Bacteria; kingdom Bacillati; phylum Bacillota; class Bacilli; order Caryophanales; family Staphylococcaceae; genus Staphylococcus; species Staphylococcus sp. GDB20D11A. The sequence continues at coordinate 43,258 of NZ_JAFEPJ010000007.1, read as the reverse complement.
GTGCTGGCAGTTTTTTATTTCGAATTTTAAGTTGATAGAAATAGCGATGAATATTGTTTGAATGTAAATATTCAAATATCAACAAGCACATTTTCATTGATTAAGTGATGTAAAACTAAAATTATGGTGGTGATTTGTCATACATGTATAGACTAATGGTCATAAAGAAAGACGCCTTCCAATAGTTTAGTCGACTAATGGAAAACGTCTCATAATAAAATATATTTTCGTGTATTCTAATATTTTCGTGTTATGAATCATAATCGTCCAAAACCTAACTTTTTAGTTAATAAAAACTAGAAAATGAGATTATATTATTCCTACCATGCCATCATATTCTGTTAGTCATTTAAAGGTTTAATTTTTTATTAAATTTAAATATACACAACTTCTTATATAGTAAATTTTCACCTAATAATTGAACTATTTGATTCACATAGCCTATAAATCCACAAATATAGTTATGTTATTAACTAGGTTTTGGTTTATATAATGCTAAATATGCACCCATACATGCTAATATAATCCCGACTACTAAATTTATACTTAAATGAGTTTCTCCCATAATAACACTTGCTATACCACCAATTGCAGGAAACATAGCAACCATGTAACCACTTTCAGCTGCTCCAATATTATTAATTAATTTCAGATAGAAAAACCAGGCTAAAAATGAAGCTAGAATAGATAAATATAATAAACTAAACCAAAAATTTAATTCTAATGGAAATGAATACCTATATCCATTGAAACTAGTATAAATAAGTAAAAATATCACTGCTGATAACATACCAATTGTATTTGACAAAACAGGATGAACTTTACTTTCACTGTTATATAAAGATAAAACATCACCAATTGACGTTATAATTGTACCTAAAAGAGCAAATGCTACACCAATTATAAATTCATTTGTTAAGCTGTTTAAATCAGGATATAAGATTACAACTACACTTACAACTCCTAGTCCTCCCCCTATATATATTCTGTTAGAAATTTTCCTCTTGAATACCATACTAATAAATATAGGTGTTAATATGGCTTTCATTGAAAAAATCAATGTAACTATAGCAGCTGAACTATAGAAAGTACCGTAATAAAGAAGCAAATAACTTATAGTAAAGTTACATAGTCCAAAACCAATTATCGTAAACCAATTTGTATTATTTAATTTCAGTTTTTTAAAAATAAATATGAACATTACACCGAATAGCGAAAAAGCAATTAAAGATCTATACAATAAAGCAACTTCTAAAGGCAAACTATCTCCTTGTATCTTTACCGCTATAAAGTTTAATCCCCATATAAACATGCAAAACAGGTACATTAAATAATTCATAATTACACACTTCTCCTAATGTTCAAAAAATCAAAAACATAAACAATTGAAGAAACCAATAAATCCATTTGTTCTTTTGTGTGATTTGGCGTTACATTAATTCTAAATCTTTCAGTACCAATTTCTACAGTAGGTGAATTAATTGCTTGAACATAAATATTAAATTTATCTAGAAGTAACTTTGCTGCTTCCTCACATTTTTTTGAATCTCCAATTATAACTGGGAGTATATGTGTCTTACTTTGTTTCAAAACTTCAATACCATTTTCTTTGAATTTTTCTTTTAAGTATTTCGTTTTATCTTGCAATTCTTCTCTTAATTTATCATTACTTCTGACTATTTTTATACTAGTTAAACAACCCGCAGCAATAACCGGAGGTAATGCAGTAGTAAATATAAAACCTGAAGAATATGATCTGATTACATCTATGAGTAATTGATCTCCGGTTATATATCCTCCTATTATTCCGATTCCTTTTGCCATTGTAGATTGTATGATGTCTATATCTTCCTGAACACCAACAACATCAGAGTATCCTCTTCCTTCTTCACCATACATGCCAATTGCATGTACTTCATCTAAAAAAGTTAAAGAATTATATTCTTTTGCTAATTCGACTATCTCTACTATTGGTGCAATGTCTCCATCCATTGAATATACATACTCAAATACTATTAACTTTGGTATATTAATATCATATTGATTCAGTAATTCATTTAAATGTTTAACATTATTATGTTCAAAAATTTCAATCTTATTTTTAACACTTCGCAAAGCATTTATTATAGACGCATGATTTTTAGAATCAGAAAATACAATCATTTCTGGGAATATTCTTAATAAACCTTGCAAAGACGCATCATTTGAAGAGTATCCTGTTGGAAAAACTAAAGCTGAGTCCTTTTTATGCCATTTTGCTATCTCATTTTCTAATAGTTTAAAATATTTATGGCTTCCACCAATATTCCTTGAACCACCTGCCCCTGCACCATATTCTTTTAAAGCATCACTCATTACATTTATTACTTCTTGATTTTGAGACATACCTAAATAATCGTTACTACAAAACACAACAACCTCTTTACCATCTTCCCCTTTGGCTAATGGATATTTGTTTGCAATCCTGTTAATCTCAGTAAATATTCTATAGCTTCCTTTTTCTTTTAATTCAGCAATTTTGTCAAAAAATAAAGTTTTATACATTTTTATATCCTTTTTTTACCAAATTTTATGTTAAAAATATTACCAATGATAAACAGATTCACCCCTTTTTTATATTTATTTCATTATAAAACAAAATAAATCTTCAATCAATTGAAAATTAGCAATTTTCAGTTTTTTAATAAACTGGATTTTCTAATACTTTAAGAATCAATTAATATAATAATCTATAATTGGGCTTATTTGAAAATTTTATTATGTCATATGAGTTTAAATTTGAAAAGTCTTCTCAAATATCTTATGAATATTTTGTTGGTACAAATAATATGTGATGCAATATTATTAATTATTATTTAATAGAATAAAAAATACAAAACTGAAACTATAGCGTTGATTTGTCATACATATATTGCATTGTCTGTTGAAATTGGGAATCCAATTTCTCTTTGTTGAGGCCCCACCCCAACTTACATTGTTTGTAGAATTTCTTTTCGAAATTCTCTGTGTTGGGGCCCCACCCCAACTTGCATTGTCTGTTGAATTTCTTTTCGAAATTCTCTGTGTTGGGGCCCCACCCCAACTTGCATTGTCTGTTGAATTTCTTTTCGAAATTCCCTGTGTTGGGGCCCCTGACTTGAATTGAAAAGTAATACACATCAGTAACATTTCTATTTTCATTTATGATATTATCTAATTATTAATTTATAATATAAAGGAGTATGCAATTAAAATGAACAAAGTCCACAAACCTTTATATTTTTATTTAATGCTATTCTTCTCTACAACTATCATAGGTGCTCTTTTATTATATTTACCTTTCACTGGTAAAAAGCCAATATCTTTTTTAGATGCCCTATTTATAGCTTCAAGTGCATTTACAGTTACTGGCCTATCCCCAGTTGATATAGGATCATAGTTTAATATACTTGGTGAAATAGTAATACTATTATTAATTCAAATAGGTGGTCTGGGTATCGTGACCGTAACCCTATTGACACTAGTATTTTTAAATAGAAAGATATCAATGAAAAATAGGTTCTTGATTATGGTTACATGGAATATTGACGAACCTGGTGGTGTTATTAAGCTAATTAAACACTTGGCTATTTATAGTTTAGTCACTGAATTAATTGGTATGATTTGTTTGTGTTTATCTTTTATACCAAAATTTGGTATAGGCAAAGGTTTATTTTTAAGCTTATTCACATCAGTATCAGCTTTTAATAATGCTGGATTTGCCCTTTTTAAGAATAACTTAATAGATTATTCTAGTGATCCAATTGTCATTATTACAATCTCAATACTCATAATATTTGGAGGTATTGGACATTTTGTCGTAATAGACTTTATTAATTGTAAAAAATTGAGTAAATTATCTTTACATTCTAAATTAGTCTTAACTACAACTAGTATCCTAATAATTATAGGAGCAATTACATTCTTTTTATTAGAACAGTTTAATACTATGCAAAATATGGGACTAGTTGAAAAAATCGGAAATTCTTTTTTCCAATCAGTAACAACACGAACAGCGGGTTTTAACAGTATAGATATAGCAAGCATTAACAAATCTACCGCCTTAATGTTAATGCTACTTATGTTTATAGGTGGTGCCCCTCTCAGTGCATCTGGAGGAATTAAAATAACTACTTTTGCAGTAGCGTTTATATTTGTTCTAAATTATATACGTAAAGAAAATAATGTTTCAGTATTCAATAAAGAAATATCTGACAAACATATAAAACTATCTATTGTTACCATTAATATCTCATTTCTATTTATCAGTATCATTACTTTTATATTATCGATAATTAATCCGAACATATCATTAATCAAGTTATTATTCGAAGTGGTTTCTGCATTTGGAACAGTCGGGTTAAGTATGAACCTTACCACAGAATATCATGGTATTACTAAAATAATTATTATATTCGTTATGCTTTGCGGTAAAGTAGGACTATTAACTTTATTAAGAACATTTATACCACCAAAAAGTCCTAAAAATTACCGCTACACTAAAGGACAAATTTATCTATAAAATAACTATCCATCTTTAACAAGAAATGAACTAGTGTTTTAATCTATTACATTTAAAAAACTACCTAAACAGGTAGTTTTTTTATTTATTTTAGGCCGATTAAATGTCTTATGTCTTTAATTAAGTAAAATGCACAAGTACACCTTTAAAAAGATCTACTCAAAACTAAACTATACAATGATTTAAATATTTAAAACTTATTTTTTACTACGTCAACCTCAATTGTTGAAAAGATGAATGGAAATGATAATTTAATAATGTATACTTTTGATTGTTTAAACATGTACATTTTCTAAAATTCTAGAGATAATTTTATTGCTGTGAACAACAATGAAATTATCTTCAGTCATAAATACGGATTTTGAAGTTACTACTCTTTCATATTTACAAAAATTAATAATTGTTATGATGAACTTAAACATGAAAATAAGCAAAAGTGAAATAGCTAGACACATGGGTGTTGATATAAGAGCAGTTGATAAATATTCAAATGTCTTTGATCTTTATTTTATAAATTCTTCCATAAAAATAACCACACTCCTAAATCAATAGGTGGGTGTGGTTTTGTGCTTTATATTTTAAGAATAGCCATCTTCAAATTATTTTCACTTGTATGATCTTTGATTTCTGTAAATCCAAATTTTCTATAAAATTCTCTTAATCTATCTACATCTTCATACTCTATCCAAATATATGAACCGCCAAATATGTTCGCACCTTCTAAAACTTTCTCATATGCTAAAGTTAACAAATCGTTTCCATTTATGGATTTTGTAGCCAATGCTTCTTCAGAATAATTTTTTCCTATTTGAGCAATTAAGTATCCTTGTATGATTAAATTGTCATTTTCACTGTGAGTTTCACCCTTTTGATATAACTTCTTCTTTAACGTGTTTGATATTTTATCTAACATACGTTTTGTAAAAACTAAGGGTTTATTGCTAATTGTAAAATAGCCAACTAGTATTTGTTTGCTTTTGAATTGTGAAAAAACTAAATGAGTTCTAGACAGGTTTTGCCTATCAAATGCTATAGACTTATTTTTCAAAAATAAATCAACATCGTGCGCTGATTCACTTCCTGAAATTGATATTGTCTCAAATGAATTTAGTATATTTAAAACTGAAGGTATCTTTCGCTTAACCTCTTGCTTATCACCTGTTAACAATTCTGAAAGTGATATTACTTTTACAGTCAATTACTTCGATAGTCCTTCAATAGATTTTCAATCTCACAAGTTGATTTTATTTTAGTCGCTTTTATGTTTGTTTTGTTCACATTACTTTTATTTTCGTTAATCTCCATTGCATCTATTAGTTTTTGCGCTGATTTTTTTGTGAATTTATAATCTGTAGTAATACTTATTGTAGCCATACTACTCACTTCCTTATTTTACTTCATTTGACAACCAAGTATACATTGTATATGTTGTCTTCTTGTTTACAATGTATCATGAAAGCATCTTTTCAACAATAGATTCAATAAATTTTTTTAGTGTATATGATTTTACACTTAAACCAATTTGTTTCTTAGCATAAAAACACCCATACTGTAACTAGTGTGGGTGTTTTCAAAATGCAGACAGCTTCTTACTACAATACGCAAGTGAGTCCTCTGCAAAGCCTAATTGATTACCGGAAATCTAATTACATTACAACATACTAGAAGAAACTCCTTATATACTCAAAGTTTATACTAAACTTCTCTATATAATCTATATAATTTTAAAATTGAAAAAGCCCCCCATTATGAATCTCAATAACACATCAGCACACAATAAAGACGCCTCCCTTAAGTTTAGTCAACTAATGGAAGGCGTCTTAAATTAAAATATTTTCATACGCTCTAATATTTATTTGGAACGAATCATACTCGTCTATCATGGAATGTTCTAGTTAGTCAAAACTAGAAACTGTTTTACATCATTCCTGGCATGCCACCCATGTTAGGTTGGTCATTATTTTTTTCTGGAATTGATGCTACAACCGCTTCAGTCGTTAAGAACATTGCTGCAACACTTGCAGCATGTTGTAATGCTGAGCGTGTTACTTTAGTTGGATCAACGATACCTGCTTCTAACATATTAACCCACTCGTTTGTAGCAGCGTTAAAACCAACACCCGGCTCTGCGTTTTTCAAACGTTCTACAATAACAGAACCTTCTAATCCTGCATTTTCAGCAATTTGGCGAACTGGTGCAGTTAATGCTTTAAGTACAATATTCACACCTGTTTCAATGTCGCCTTCAGCTTTAATTTCACTTACTTTTTGGTAAACATTTACTAGTGCAGTACCACCACCTGCAACAATACCTTCTTCAACTGCTGCACGTGTAGAATTTAATGCATCTTCAATACGTAATTTACGTTCTTTAAGTTCTGTTTCACTTGCTGCACCTACCTTGATAACTGCAACACCACCTGCTAATTTAGCTAAGCGCTCTTGTAATTTTTCACGATCAAAGTCAGATTCAGTTTCTTCAATTTGAGATTTCAATTGGCTTACACGTGCATCAATGCTGTTTTCGTCACCGTCACCATCAACAACAGTTGTATTATCTTTAGTTACTTCTACTTTACTTGCAGTACCTAACATATCTATTGATGCATCTTTTAAATCTAAGCCTAAATCATCAGTAATCACTTGCGCTCCAGTTAAAATAGCTAAATCTTCAAGCATCGCTTTTCTACGATCACCAAAACCAGGTGCTTTTACTGCAACAGCTGTAAATGTGCCACGCATACGGTTAAGCACGATATTTGTTAATGCATCGCCTTCAACTTCATCAGCTACAATTAAGATTGGACGATTAGATTGAACCACTTGTTCTAGTAAAGGTAAGATATCTTGGAGTGATGAGATTTTCTTATCTGTCACTAAAATGTATGGGCGTTCTAATTCAGCAACCATTTTATCTGAATCAGTAACCATATACGGTGATTGATAACCACGATCAAATTGCATACCTTCAACCACTTCAAGTTCAGTGTTCAAGCCATTTGATTCTTCAATTGTAATTACACCATCATTGCCAACTTTTTCCATAGCTTCAGAAATATAACGCCCAATTTCTTCATCTGCTGCAGAAATCGCACCTACTTGCGCAATTTCATTTTTATTTTCAACTTTTTGAGAATTTTCATGTAACGCTTCAACAGCAACTTTAACTGCTTTATCGATACCTTGTCGTAAACCGACTGGGTTCGCACCGCTTGTAACATTTTTCAAGCCTTCTTGAATCATTGCTTGAGCTAACACTGTTGCAGTTGTCGTACCGTCACCAGCAATTTCATTTGTCTTATTTGCGACTTCTTGAACTAGTTTAGCCCCCATATTTTCATATGGATCTTCTAATTCGATTTCTTTAGCAATCGTTACACCATCGTTCGTAATTAAAGGTGCTGTAAACTCTTTATCTAATACAACATTACGTCCTTTAGGACCAATCGTTACTTTAACTGCATTTGCTAATTGGTCTACACCACGTAACATTGCTTGACGTGCATCTTCAGAGAATTTCAATTGTTTAACCATAAATGATAAACCTCCATTTGTTTAGTCATATTTCATTTTCGTTCTTTACAATTTATCTATGAATTTAGTTTTATATTATTCAATTACCGCTAAAATATCTTCTTCATTTAATACTAGATATGTTTCATTATCTCGTTTAACTTCTGTACCAGCATATTGTTGGAACACGACACGGTCCCCTTCTTTCACTTCAGGAGTCACTCTTGTACCATCATTTAATAGGCGTCCTGTTCCTACTGCAACGATAACGCCTTCGTTTGATTTTTCTTTAGCACTATCAGTTAAAACAATACCACTTTTAGTTGTTTGTTCTTGTTCTTTTTTCTCAATAATCACACGATTTCCAATTGGTTTTAGCATGATTGTTCCTCCTTAAAAAACCTAAAGTTTAGCACTTAACTTTATAGAGTGCTAACATACATTTATAATAATCAAATTTGGTCAAAATTTCAAGTCATAACCTTTCAATTAAGTTTTGTAACTTCAAGTTATTTAAGATAAAATAAGTTATAAATAAATATGTGGAGGGAAATTATGACAAGACTATGGGCATCATTGCTAACTGTTATTATATATTTATTATCGCAATTTTTACCGCTTCTCATTGTAAAAAAATTACCATTTGTACAATATAGTGGCATAGAACTGACTAAAGCAGTCATTTACATACAACTTGTTCTATTTTTAATCGCCGCCACGACGATTATTTTAATTAATTTAAAAATTAAAAATCCAACAAAATTAGAATTAGAAGTTAAAGAACCTAAAAAATATATCATTCCATGGGCATTGCTTGGATTTGCACTGGTAATGATTTATCAAATGGTAGTTAGTATTGTATATACTCAAATTTTTGGCACACAACAAACAAGTCCAAATACTGAGCGTTTAATCATTATTGCACGAAAGATTCCATTGTTTATCTTTTTCGTATCAATCGTTGGTCCTCTATTAGAAGAATATGTATTTAGAAAAGTAATCTTTGGCGAATTATTTAATGCAATTAAAGGTAACCGTATCGTCGCATTTGCTATTGCAACGACTGTAAGCTCATTAATCTTTGCATTAGCGCATAATGACTATAAATTTATTCCTATTTACTTTGGTATGGGCGTCATTTTTTCATTAGCATATGTATGGACGAAACGACTTGCTGTTCCAATTATTATTCATATGTTACAAAATGGATTTGTCGTTATATTCCAATTACTTAATCCTGAAGCTTTGAAAAAAGCCACGGAACAAGCGAATTTTATATATCACATTTTTATTCCATAATATAAAAAACGAATCAGACACGGATTATCGTCGCTGTGATTCGTTTTTATTTTTCTTTTTATTTCGCTTTACAAATAAGAATAGCATGATTGAAAATACCACCATCATAGAACATACAATTGCTAGCCAACTTTTACTATACGCAGTTGACGCACTTTTCTTATTATCTTCTTGTTTTTTAACTACTGTAAAATCGTCTTTTTCATGCGGCTCAAATGAACGTTGTTTTGAATCCGGCTTATCTTCGGGCTTTTTCAAATCTGGCATTGATCCAATTTCACCAGTAATTAATGCGAGTACTTGTTCATCTAAATTACGATAGTACCTTTCTGATTTCAATGGATTGAAATATTGGAATCTAAAGTAATTCGATTGCTGTTGTAATCCATTTAAATATGCATTTCCGCTGAAGTTTTGTTTGCGGATGATATTGTAGATGTCTTCATCAGTAACTTCTCCATAATCTTTACCCAATTGATTAATTTGATTTAAAATATACGGATTATACTTGTATGCACCATTCGCTAAGGCTAAAAATCGTTGGGATACAAAATCATTACCAGTAGGATTTTGTGAGTTTCCTTGATTTCCATTTGGTTGCCATTGACCTTGATTAGATCCATCTGAAGCATTTGGGTTCCATGTACCCCCATTTTTCGAGCCACCAGAATGATTGGAATCCCCAGGTTGATTGGGATCTGGTGACGGGTTAGGATTTGGCTTATTAGGGTCTGGTTTTGGATTCGGATTCGGATTTGGCTTTGGTTTATCTGGGTCTGGTTTTGGATCTGGTTTTGGCTTTGGTTTATCTGGATCTGGTTTTGGATTCGGTTTTGGTTTCGGGTTATCTGGATCTGGTTTTGGATCCGGTTTTGGTTTCGGGTTATCTGGGTCTGGCTTTGGTTCCGGACCTGGGTTTGGGTTATTTGGGTCAGGTTTTGAATCTGGACTTGGGTTTTGGTTGTTTGAGTCTGGCTTCACATTATTCGAATTAGGATTAGCATCACGACTATTCGAACCTGTTCCTTCATTACCCGTTTGATTTGATTCGTGAGGTGTCCCAGTCTCATTATTATTCATTTCACTATTTACTGATGGTGAAGTTATATTATGATTCAAATTAGTAGTTGGCTTTTCTCCATTTAAGTTATCCTTTGCTTCAACTGTGTGCGTTGCAAGCCCTAAACTACTACTACTTAAAATTAAAATACTTGTTGAAAGTAACATTTTCTTAAACCAATGATATGACATTTCACGAGACACCTCCCTTTTTCATGTAAGTATTAATCTAAGTATAATAAATATGCGTTGAAAATGCATTTATATTTGGAATTTGAAAATGAATATTAATATTCTTGAAATTTTCGTAAATATTACTTTACAAGTTGTAGTATAAATTTTATACTTAGTCTATTAAGTATTCTTTACTAAAGAAGGAGCAATAATTATGGGTTTATTTAAAAAAGATAAAAAAGCAATGACTTTTGACAATGCAATGGAAGAAAGACGTTCAATATATAATTTGAAAGATTCGATATCAATTAGCGATGACGAATTAGAATCAATGATTGCACATGCAGTTAAACATGTTCCTTCATCTTTCAATTCTCAATCAACTAGAATTGTTCTCTTATTAAATGACAACAATAATAAATTTTGGGATAACACAAAAGCAATTTTAAAAGAAGTCATGGGAGAGAATCGTGATTTCGAGCCAACTGAACAAAAAATCGATAACTTTAAACATTCATACGGTACAATTCTATTTTATGAAGACCAAGATGTTGTAAGTGGCCTACAAGAACAAATGCCAAATTACTATGATAACTTTGCAATATGGTCAACTCAAACAAATGCCATGCATCAATTTGCAATTTGGACTGCATTAGCTACTAAAGGCATAGGTGCTTCATTACAACACTATAATCCACTTGTTGATGAGATAACTTCAAATGAATTTAATATTCCTAAAAGTTGGAAACTTATTGCTCAAATGCCATTTGGTGATATTCGTGAAGCTGCTGGCGAAAAAACATTTAATCCAGTGGAAGATCGCTTCGTAATAAAAAAATAATCAATATATTGTGGGGAATGGGACAGAAATGATAAAGAATCATTAGTTATTCATTATGTGTACTTAAGAATAGGAATACATGAGTAAAACTCATGTATAAGAAATACTAATTTCTAAAGAAAAAGTATTTCTTTACGTTAGAGCCCACCCCAACTTGCATTGTCTGTAGAAATTGGTGTTCCAATTTCTCTATGTTAGGGCCCCATCAACTACTGTCAATATAACATTGTAGAGCCTAGAACTTTGATTTTATGTCCTGGGCTCGTTTTTTGCGTTTCAACATAACTTTTAGTAAGTTATATATAAGATCTATCAAGGATGTGATGTTATGAAAGTCCAAATTTATCAATTACCGATTATTTTTGGAGATAGTTCTAAAAATGAAACTCAAATAACGCAATGGTTCGAAAAAAATATGAATGATGAAGTAGATGTAGTCGTTTTACCTGAAATGTGGAATAATGGCTATGATTTAGAGCATTTAAATGAAAAAGCAGATAATAATCTAGGACAAAGTTTTTCATTTATTAAACATTTAGCTGAAAAATATAAAGTCGATATCGTAGCTGGGTCAGTTTCTAACATTAGAAACAATCAAATATTTAATACAGCTTTTAGTGTGAATAAAAGTGGCCAGCTGATTAATGAATACGACAAAGTTCATTTAGTTCCTATGTTAAGAGAGCATGAATTTTTAACCGCTGGCGAAAACGTAGCTGAACCCTTTCAATTGTCTGACGGTACTTATGTGACCCAACTTATCTGTTATGATTTACGTTTTCCAGAATTATTAAGATATCCTGCTCGTAGTGGTGCTAAAATTGCATTTTATGTGGCGCAATGGCCTATGTCACGACTTCAACATTGGCATTCATTACTAAAGGCACGTGCAATTGAAAATAATATGTTTGTCATTGGAACTAATAGCACTGGATTCGATGGTAACACAGAATATGCTGGTCATTCGATAGTTATAAATCCAAATGGAGATTTAGTTGGAGAATTAAATGAATCCGCAGATATTTTGACTGTAGATTTAAACTTAAATGAAGTAGAACAGCAACGCGAAAATATACCTGTGTTTAAAAGTATTAAATTAGATTTGTATAAATAAGAAGCGCCCGAAATAATAATTAACACATGTCATGACTAAACATAGATTTATGAGAGATTTTTCATAAGTCTATGTTTATTTTTTTATAATAGATAACTCAGTAAGAACCAATTTCGCCCTTAGCAAATGAATGATTTTCTTAATTATATTGATTATTTTTTGACCTTTTCCAACATTAGACTTATTCATAAATTTTAACGGTGGATCTCATAATGAGGATTAACTCTTCCCTTCTTTATTACAATAAAAAAGGCCGCGAGCTTGGGAGGGGCTCACGACCATACTTATTATTAAGGGAATGTTTTACAGTTATTTTTTCAATCTATTTTTGGGGATGTTATTAATTATGAAAAAAATTTTATTTATCAAATAATGATAAATCGATGTTGTTTACGATAGCTTACATGCTAGAAATAATTATCTGTAATGATAATTAAGAAAAATACATAGCACTGAGTCCAAGGAAACTAACTCTACTAGCAAATGTTACTCACTTGCTAATTTTACATGGTTATTAAGTTGGGATGGCTTAATAACTCATACTTTTAGTACTATACGAAGATAACAAATTTACAATGAAAGTAATTAATTATTCATCTTATTTTTTAGTGAATTTGTTCACTGTGTCGATAATCCATTTTACTAAGTCACTGATTGTTGAAATGATATCTTGTGCCATTGAAATCACTCCTTCCTTAATTAAGATAAAAAATTCTTAAAATTAAACAACTCATCAACTATTTTCCATCACATCTCTGTGATCTATTTATATTAAAACATGCTAAAAGCATTTATTTTCCATTTTTTCTTAACTAGTCGTTTTTTATTCTTAACTGTAAATTTTTTTATGTTAAAATATTAAATACAAATTACATTTAACAGTTAAGTATTTATTTCCTACAGTTAGGCAATATAATGATAAAAGATTGTACTAAATCGTATAATGACAGTGAGGAGAGTGGTGTAAAATTGAATTATTTTGATAATAAAATTGACCAGTTTGCCACGTATCTTCAAAAGAGAAATAACTTAGATCATATTCAATTTTTGCAAGTACGATTAGGGATGCAGGTCTTAGCTAAAAATATAGGTAAATTAATTGTTATGTATACTCTTGCCTATATTTTAAACATTTTTCTATTTACGTTAATTACGAATTTAACATTTTACTTAATAAGAAGACATGCACATGGTGCACATGCACCTTCTTCCTTTTGGTGCTATGTGGAAAGTATTTTATTATTTATACTCTTACCTTTAGTAATAGTAAATTTTCATATTAATCCATTAATTATGATTATTTTAACAGTTATTTCTTTAGGTGTAATCTCAGTATATGCTCCTGCAGCAACTAAAAAGAAGCCCATTCCTGTGCGACTTATTAAACGAAAAAAATATTATGCGATTATTGTTAGTTCAACCTTTTTCATTATCACACTTATCATCAAAGAGCCATTTGCCCAATTCATTCAATTAGGCATCATAATAGAAGCTATTACATTATTACCTATTTTCTTTATTAAGGAGGACTTAAAATGAATACATTATTTAACTTATTTTTTGATTTTATTACTGGGATTTTAAAAAACATTGGTAACATCGCAGCTTATAGTACTTGTGACTTCATAATGGATGAAGTTGAAGTACCAAAAGAATTAACACAATTACACGAATAATTTAAATAGAGAGTGTGATAGTAGGTGGAAACATTAAATAGTTATAATTTTGTTTTATTCGTAGTAACTCAAATGATATTAATGTTTACAATACCCGCTTTAATAAGTGGAATCAAATATAGTAAACTTGATTATTTTTTTATTATAGTAATTACGTCATTATCGTTATTTTTATATAAAATGTTTGATAGCGCATCCCTAATAATATTAACTTCATTCATAATTATATTGTATTTCGTCAAAATCAAATGGTATTCTATTTTGTTGATTATGGCTTCGCAAATTATTTTGTACTGTGCTAACTACATGTATATAGTAATTTATGCATATGTTACCAAAATTTCTGATAGTATATTAGTAATATTTCCAAGCTTTCTTGCTATTTATGTTACAATCAGCTTGCTATTTTCTTATATAATAAATAGAGTTCTCAAAAAGATTAGCACATCATATCTAATACTAAACAAAGGTTTTTTAATAGTTATTTCAACCATTCTACTGCTTACTTTTTCATTGTTTTTCTTTTATTCTCAAATAAACTCGGATGAAGCTAAAGTAATAAGGCAGTATTCTTTTATTTTTATTGGAATCACTATATTTTTAAGTATATTAACATTTGTTATTTCACAATTTCTCCTTAAAGAGATGAAATACAAACGAAATCAAGAAGAAATTGAGACCTATTACGAATACACATTAAAGATTGAAGCAATTAATAATGAAATGCGCAAGTTCCGACATGATTATGTCAATATCTTAACGACACTTTCAGAATACATTCGAGAAGATGACATGCCTGGTCTACGTGACTATTTCAATAAAAATATAGTGCCAATGAAAGATAACTTACAAATGAACGCTATTAAGTTAAATGGTATTGAGAATCTTAAAGTACGTGAAATTAAAGGCTTAATCACTGCTAAAATTTTACGTGCACAAGAAATGAGTATACCGATTAGTATTGAAATACCAGATGAAGTAACTCACATTAATTTGAATATGATTGATTTAAGTCGCAGTATTGGTATTATTCTTGATAACGCAATAGAGGCATCAACTGAAATTGATGATCCTATCATTCGAGTTGCATTTATTGAAAGCGAAAATTCAGTAACGTTTATTGTTATGAATAAATGTGCAGATGATATACCACGTATTCATGAATTGTTCCAAGAAAGTTTTTCTACTAAAGGTGAAGGTCGTGGTTTAGGTCTATCAACTTTAAAAGAAATTGCTGATAATGCAGACAATGTCTTATTAGATACAATTATCGAGAATGGTTTCTTTATTCAAAAGGTTGAAATTATTAACAACTAGCCATAAGGATGTGAATGTATGAAAATTTTCATTTGCGAAGACGATCCAAAACAAAGAGAAAACATGGTTACCATTATTAAAAATTATATAATGATAGAAGAAAAGCCTATGGAAATTGCCCTCGCAACTGATAATCCTTATGAGGTGCTTGAGCAAGCTAAAAATATGAATGACATAGGCTGTTACTTTTTAGATATTCAACTTTCAACTGATATTAATGGTATCAAATTAGGCAGTGAAATTCGTAAGCATGACCCCGTTGGTAACATTATATTTGTTACGAGTCACAGTGAACTTACCTATTTAACTTTTGTCTACAAAGTTGCAGCGATGGATTTTATTTTTAAAGATGATCCAGCTGAATTAAGAACTCGAATTATAGACTGTTTAGAAACTGCACATACACGCTTACAATTGTTGTCTAAAGATAATAGCGTTGAAACGATTGAATTAAAACGTGGCAGTAATTCAGTGTATGTTCAATATGATGATATTATGTTTTTGAATCATCAACAAAATCTCACAGACTCATTGCCCATTTAGATAACCGTCAAATTGAATTTTATGGTAATTTAAAAGAACTGAGTCAATTAGATGATCGTTTCTTTAGATGTCATAATAGCTTTGTCGTCAATCGCCATAATATTGAATCTATAGATTCGAAAGAGCGAATTGTCTATTTTAAAAATAAAGAACACTGCTATGCATCGGTGAGAAACGTTAAAAAAATATAATAAGATAATAAAGTCAGTTAACGGCGTATTCAATTGTAAATCTTGTTGGATTTTAACAAGATAACTAGCAAATGCACTGTATAGCTGGCTTTTTAATTTTAATAACAAAATTAAATATGACGCGTGAATTAAAAAATGATGTAACGTTTCTTTGTATACCTATTCCTATTACTACATAATTTATCAATTTCTATTTCACTCTACAATCCTATGGCGCAATTTTTAACAAAATGTACTAAATTTGAAATCGACAGTTTCCTTAAATAAAATGCTACAATTTCCTACCCCGTGAATCTTATTTTGTTTAAAAAAACAGTGTAGCACAAGATTCAACTTGTTTCCTACACTGTTTTATAAATGAATTATTTAAAATGCTTGTTCAACCTCTTGTAATGTTGGCAAACTATTAATAGCACCATACTTCGTTGTCACTATTGCAGCAACGCGATTGCTAAACGCTAAAATTTCCTCACCTTCATTTTCAAATAACTGTGTTAAATTTAACACATCGGTTGCTAAAATCCTGCTAATAACTGCACCAATAAAGGCATCCCCTGCCCCAGTTGTATCAACAGGTTTTACCTTATAGCCACTATGATAATGATTAATACCATTTTTCAAATATACGGCAGCACCATCTGCTCCCTTCGTATAAATGACTACAGTAACATTACCTGTAAATAATGATTGAATGGCTTCATTTTCATCATGAATACCTGTAATAAATTCTAATTCTTCATCTGAAACTTTTACAATATGCGCCAATGGCAAAAAGGTATGAATAGTTTTTCTTAAATCTTCAGCGTTATCCCATAATGGCAATCTAACATTAGGATCAAATACGACAGTACCATTTGCATTTAATGTTTTGGTAATCAATTGATAATGTGCATTTCTCATCGGACTATCGACCAAATCAACAGAACAAAAATGTACTACATCGTTTTCATTCACATCAATATCATTCACAAAACTTGGTTCAAATAACATATCAGCAGAGGGCTTACGATAAAAAGAAAAATCTCGCTCACCCGCTTCAGTCAAACTCACAAAAGCTAACGCAGTGTTTGCTTCATTAGTGCGATACACTTTTGATACATCTACACCAATACTTGATATCGTTTCAATAATGCTATCTCCAAATGCATCATTACCTAATTGTGTAATCATATACGCTTGTTGTCCTAACTTTTGAACTGTACAAGCTACATTACAAGGTGCGCCACCAATTTGCTTCGTAAATGTTTGAACATCTTTTAAATTCGCATTTGTAATATTTGGAATAAAATCAATTAACGCTTCTCCTATTGAAAATAGACGTCTCATTTATGTTCATCCTTTAAATCGTATTTAGTAAATTGTAAATATACTTGCCCTGATTCTGTCGATGTTTTAATACCTAGTGCGTCTTCTGTCGGGAAAATTCGAGATGTCAAAACACGTTCCCCATCATTACAGAAAATTTCTATACTAGATGTATCAACAAAAATTTGTAATTGCTTTAATGGCGTGTCTAATATCGTACTACGCGTCGTACCTTCAACATTTGTAGGCAATAAACCACTGTCGCTGCGATCTAATGTTATTTTATTTTCACGCTTGTTATAAGCGATTAATGTTGAAGAAGTCTTAGACGTACGTAATTCAAAGTACACTTCGGTAGCATCATTATCCAAAATATCTATGATTAATTCATACTGTTTACCTTCATACGGATGTAATTTTCGAGTAAATTTATTTGCGTAGCCTAATGCTGTCTCTTTATTGTGACGTAATTTTTCCAACGCTGGATATGGACGTTGCTTAAGTTGACCATTTTCTACATTTAATACACGAGGAATTGTTAAGCAATGGGCCCATCCTTCTTTATCAGTAGGATATTCTATTTCCGGTAACCCCATCCATCCAATTAGTACTCGTCGGCCTTTTTCATCTAAAAATGTTTGAGGTGCATAGAAATCAAAGCCATTATCAAGCTCGACAAAATTTTCATGTTCATAAGTTAACTTTTCAATATCAAACTTTCCAAGTATATAACCACTTTGATAAATATTTTTGAACTGATTGCCTTTTGGTTCAATACCTTGTGGACAAATAAGTATGACATCTTGATTATCTACATTAAAGTAATCTGGGCATTCCCACATATATCCAAAATCATCTAACTCTGGATTTATTTCACCTAAATAATGCCAATTAATTATATCTTCAGTATTATAAAGTAATAATCGACCTTGCTGATCATTATTTTGTGCGCCAATGATTGCATAATATTTCTCACCATATTTAAAAACTTTAGGATCTCTAAAATGACTCGTATATCCTTCTGGTTGCTGGCTAATTACTGGCTTTGGAAACTTTTCAACTGAACCGTCTTCTTTCAATCGTGCGATCATCTGACTCGCATGTCGTTGCCAATGATTATCTCGATGATTTCCTGTGTACATATAATATAAATGCCCGTTATATTCAAAAGCGCTACCGCTATAAACACCATGGCTGTCATATTTAGTATCTGGATTTAATATTGGCCCTTCAGCTTTAAAGTTTATTAAGTCATCACTCGTGTAGTTATACCAATACTTTAAACCATGTACTGCGCCTAATGGGAACCATTGATGTGAAACATAATACTTCCCTTTATAAAAAATAAGTCCGTTGGGATCATTTAATAAACCTGTTTCTGGTTGTATATGAAATTGTTGACGAAATTTTGATTGATCAACTTGTTGTTTTAATGTTTTAAAATACTCAGTATCAACATCCTCGATTCGTTGATAACGTTCTTCTCTAGTCCATTCGGTCATAATATTTACCCAGTCCTCCTTTTATAATTTATGCTGTTAACAATTTATATTCTATTATAGCAAATTTTACCTATGTTCTTTAACTTTTAACCTATCCATTTATACTTATATGGTATCGGTTCCACATTTATTTTAAAAAATACAGCGTCTAAATATTAACATCTACTGTGACGCTATATGGCATATCTTGCTTTTTAAGCATCTGTTGTATCTCTTCCATCGCGCATTGGCCAGCTTCAAAATAATTATAATGAATTGTTTTTATCGATGGAGACACTAATTGTGTCATTGGGTCACCACCAAAACCATATATTTGATGTGGTTTCATAACATCTTTTTTATCAGAATAATATTTATAGGCAGCTAATGCAATCGTATCAGTTGCTCCAACAACCGCATCTACTTGCTCCACATTTTCCAAAACATTTGCAACATCTTTTTGTGCTTCCACATAAGTAAAATTTGTTTCATGTATATTAGGTTTAATTTGGTATTTGGCTAACTGGTCAAGTAAACCACGTTTTCTATGTATACCAACTGCAATATCTTTTTCACTCACACTAAACACTTCAATTTGTTGATATCCCTGTTGACCAATCCATTCACCTATAATTTGACCTGCTTTATAATCATCATGCACAATACTATGAAGTTGTTCATGTTGTTGACCAACAATAACGATTGGTACATTCATTTTATTAATGACTTCTATATGTCTCTCTGTTATGTCTGTAGCCATTAAAACAATACCATCTACTTTACTGCGTGCTAATGTTTCAAGCGCTTGTATTTCTGCTTCGATATTTAATCCTGTGTAATTCAAAATTAATTGTGATTCATATTTTTGGCATTGTTTTGCCAATCCTTTGATTGTTTCATCTACTGCATATGAATTCATTCTAGGTATAATGGCACCAATAAGGTGTGTTTGTCTCGCTCTTAAACTTTGAGCAAATTGATTCGGTTGATAGTCATGTTCTGCTATAATTTTTGTTAATTTTTCACTTGTTTTTTTACTGACAGATCCATTATTTAAAAATCTAGATACTGTACTTTTTGAAACGCCTGCCAATTTGGCAATATCAGATATATTTTTCATACTTATTCACCTATCATTATTTGTGACACTTAGCCTTATTTTAGCATATGTGTAACCGCTTTAAATAATATTTCTGCTTCTTTCATAAAAAGATTTCAAAATAAAACTTTTGTATAACAAAATGTCCCAACATCAACCTTTAGTTAAATGTCAGGACAATGAATATTCTATGTATATATTTTAATATCGAATATGTTTATTGAATCTATTTAGCTCACCTTCAAAGTAAGCATGTTCACCGTGAACAATCTTGTCTAATCCTATATTCGTTTCTTGTTCCGTAACAGATAATGGTGTAATTGATTTAATTACTTTCGCAATAATAAACGTCATGACGATACTAAAAATTACAACTGCTGTTACACATAATATTTGTACAAGTATAATATGTATGTCACCAGTATAAATAAAGCCATTCTCAATTTCAGGATTTGCCTTTTTACTTTGGAAAAAAGCTGTTAATACTGCACCAATAATACCACCAACACCATGAATACCAAATGCATCTAATGCATCATGATATTTTAGCTTTACCTTGATGTAATTAATAACGATATAGCAACAGATACCGCCGATCATTGCCATGATTGTTGCACTTAGATATGTCACGTATCCTGCTGCAGGTGTAATGACAACTAAACCAGCTAATGCACCTAGTAATAATCCTAGTAAACTTGTAGTCTTTTTAAAAATATATTCTAGAATTAACCAACCTATAGCACCTGCACTGGCTGAAATGACAGTATTTGTAAATGCAAGCATCGCAATATTATCAAATGTAAAAGCACTACCTACATTAAATCCATACCAACCAATCCACACAAATATACCGCCAATCAACGTAATGATAAGATTATGTGGTGTTGATTCAGAATATTTGTTCCCTTTTCCAATCATAATAGCTAATACTAAACCAGAAACACCTGATGTAATATGAACAACAGTACCTCCAGCGAAATCTAATACACCGAGTTTGTTAATCCAACCGCCGCCCCAAACCCAATGTGCTACTGGACTGTATACAAGAGCAGTCCATATTACTACGAATAATAAATAAGGAATAAACTTCATTTTCTCAGCGATTGAACCAGATAAAATAGAAATTGCAATCGTACAAAACATCATTTGAAATAACATAAACAAAGCGAAAGGAATATGTGGACTAATATCTTCCTGAGTCGCAAAACCTACATGATTAAGAAAAGTATATTCCCAATTTCCGAACCATAAATTCCCATTCCCAAAACTAATTGTAAAACCAACTGTTATCCATACAAATGTAACAAGCACAATTGCTGCCATACTTTGCATGACAGTATTTAGCGCATTTTTAGATTGAACTAACCCACCATAAAATAAACTTAATCCTGGTGTCATTAGCCAAACTAATAATGTACACAAAAACATAAATATCGTATCGTTAAGATTCATACTTACCACTCCTTTGTTTTCATAATAATCTGACAATTTATAAAAAGCAAAAATGCGTAAAGTTTTATTACATCTTTTGGAATAAAATGTATCACGCTATATAAAATTAATTTCGTGAACTAAAACCAAAAAAGACTACTTACTCGCTTTTAAAGTAGCGGAAGTAGCCATAGAATCTAATATCTATTTTATTATTAAAATGATAACGTTAAACTTTTTGAATTGTAATCGTCCATGAAGCATTATCAATTTGTTCATAGTTTGTTACAGGATATCCATTTTCTGCAGCCCAATTTGGAATAGCTTCCGTCGCTTGTGTACAGTCAAAATCAATTTTTAATTCATCTCCAGATTGCAATGTTGCCATTTTCTTTTGCGCTTCAATTAACGGAAATGGACATACCATTCCTACTGTACCTAATTCGTGTATCATAATTATTTCTCCTTTTCCAATCACTTTTATTTGATCAACATCATTTGCATAATAATCTTCTATACTATTTGCGTTTGCTGTTGGACCTTTGCAGATTGTTGTTGTACTTTTTTCATTGGACGAACAAAGATAAAATGACTCATTGTCCATACCCCAACTATCATCGATGCTAGCGCAATCCATCCTTGCCAAGTCATCGTTGCCGTTTCAACCAAACCGTTACCGATAGAACAACCACCAGCAACTGACGCACCAAATCCCATACATATGCCACCAATAGCACTGTTTCGTATTGTAATCTTGTCTGGCAATCGCCATTTAAATTCTCTTGATCCTCTAGCTGCAATATATGAACCAATGAAAATTCCTAGAACTAAAAAGACACCCCAATCAATAAATTTAGTTTCACCTGTAATCAAAAAGTGTACTAAATTTGCTGATGGCGTTGTTATACCTAAACCGTCATTTCTTCCAGTTGATGCACTCATTGGCCAAGCTAAGAGTGCGATAAGTCCAATTGCAATTGCAGCAATAAATGGATGGTATCGTTTTTCGAAAAGGTAATATCTAATACCTGTATAACGTTGCTTTAGTTTTGGAACAGCAACTCGAACTTTCTTATTATTGAGTGTTCTTACAACTAGAAAAATGGTGATTATAGTTAATATAACGACTAATCCCCAAAACGGAATGCCAGTTGTTTGAGACATATCACTATTTATATTCGTTGGTTGATTAATTTTATCCATTACTGGCTTTAAAATCCCTGTTTTAGTGATTGCTGCAGTAACAGCATATAATACTAATGCAATCCAACTACCAATTAGCCCTTCACCAGCGCGATACCAAGTACCTGTTGCACACCCTCCAGCCAATACTATTCCAATTCCAAAAATAAAAGAACCTATAACTGTTCCCAATATTGGAAAACTATGTGCAGGAATTTGTAAAATACCTGTTGCCGTCAAAATCAATAATCCTATACTTTGAATAGTAATAGCGATTAATAATGCATAGAACATCTTATTATTCTTTTGCACATACATATCTCGAAAGCCACCTGTTAAACAAAATCTTGTTCTTTGCATCACAAAACCTAAGAGTCCCCCGACAATTAAGCCACTAAAAATCATCCACATCGTCCTAACCCCCTAATTTCCGATAAGTTTAGCATGTATTATAGGCGATGATTTTCTTGTTTTCAACCTCATACACAATATTTTTGATATTTATATTATGTTCATATAAGAAATGCGATTAATTACGATTCATCATTATATCTCTACGTGTTAATTTATTAACCTATACTATATTTATCAACACAACAGTTTTCCCTTTCATTTTCAAACACAACAGAAAAAGCCTGAGACATACTTAGTCCCAGACTGTTCTATAATTAATTAAAGATATAACAAGGTTAATCATTCAAAGCTAACATCACATTTATTCACTGTAATTTTTCATAAAGAATAATAACGACTGTAATTCTATACCTAAGTCAATTTGATGTACTTGCACATCTGAAGGCGTATTAATTCTACCAGGAGTGAAGTTTAAAATACCTTTCACACCAGCTTGGACGAGTTCATCTGCAACTTTCTGTGCAACTATTTCTGGTGTAGTTAGAATCACAACATCTATTTCTTCCTTCTTCAATGTTGTTATTAATTCATCGTTATCTTTTACAATAACGTTCCCTATTTTCTGGCCAATAACATCTTCTTTTACGTCAAACGCTTCTGTAATCGTCATATCGTCATGTATTGAAAAGTTATATGTGAGCAAAGCTTTCCCTAGGTTCCCAACTCCGACAATTGCGATTTTGATCATGTCACTCTCGCTTAGTTCAGATTTAAAGAAATCCAATAAACTATCTATATTATATCCGTACCCTTTTTTACCTAATTCGCCAAAATATGAAAAGTCACGACGAATTGTTGCCGAGTCAATTTGTAACGCATCGCTAATCGCTTTTGAATTTACACGATCTATACCTTTAGATTTTAATGAACTGACAAATCTATAATATAACGGCAAACGTTTTAAAGTTGCTCGAGGAATTTTAACTTGGTCACTCATTCGCTATTTCCTCCTTCGTGTTTGAATGAATTATATCTATGTATTCAAACGAGTTAGAGCGTAATTGTTAGATTATTAAAAAACAAATAATTGATTACAATGAATACCTAAATATTATACATTATTGAATTTTAAAAATAAATATCTTAGTTTCAAGACGGCGTTTTATACTGTAAAATGGTTATTAATGTAATAATTACGACTTTTATCATAAGTTAATAAAATTTGCGAAAGACGAAAGGTGAAGATCGAATGATACTTTTACAACTCAATCATATATCAAAATCGTTCGATGGTGAAGATATATTTACTGATGTTGATTTTGAAGTAAAAACTGGTGAACGAATTGGTATCGTAGGAAGAAATGGCGCCGGTAAATCAACATTGATGAAAATTATAGCTGGCATTGAAAACTATGATTCTGGAAATGTGTCAAAAATTAAAAACTTAAAACTAGGTTACTTAACTCAACAAATGACTTTAAATTCTAATGCAACAGTTTTTGAAGAAATGTCAAAACCATTTGAACATATTAAACGAATGGAAAGCTTAATCAAAGAAGAAACAGATTGGTTATCAAAACATGCAAATGATTACGATAGTGATACATATAAAACACATATGTCCCGTTATGAATCTTTATCGAATCAATTTGAACAATTAGAAGGATATCAATATGAAAGTAAAATTAAAACAGTACTTCACGGGTTAAATTTTAGTGAAGAAGATTTCAATAAACCTATCAATGATTTTAGCGGTGGCCAAAAAACACGTTTATCTTTAGCTCAAATGCTATTAAATGAACCTGATTTATTACTTTTAGATGAACCTACTAACCACTTAGATTTAGAAACGACAAAGTGGCTTGAAGATTATCTACGTTATTTTAAAGGTGCAATCGTCATCATCAGCCATGATCGTTACTTTTTAGATAAAATAGTTACTCAAATTTATGATGTGGCTTTAGGTGATGTCAAACGCTATGTTGGTAATTACGAGGAATTTATACAGCAACGGGATTTATATTATCAAAAACGAATGCAAGAATATGAAAGTCAACAAGCAGAAATAAAACGATTAGAAACTTTTGTTGAGAAAAATATTACCCGTGCTTCAACAAGTGGAATGGCAAAAAGTAGACGTAAGATTTTAGAAAAAATGGAACGCATTGATAAACCAATGTTAGATGCCAAAAGTGCAAATATTCAATTTGGTTTTGACCGGAATACAGGTAATGACGTCATGCATGTAAAAAATTTAGAAATCGGTTATCAAACTGCAATTACCAAACCTATCAGTATAGAGGTCTCTAAAGGCGATCATATAGCAATCATTGGGCCAAATGGTATTGGAAAATCGACCTTAATTAAAACTATTGCTAAACAACAAAAAGCGCTTAATGGCGATATTACTTTTGGCGCAAATTTACAAATTGGTTATTATGATCAAAAGCAAGCAGAATTTAAATCTAGTAAAACGATTTTAGATTATGTGTGGGATCAATATCCGTTAATGAATGAAAAAGATATTCGTGCAGTTCTTGGACGTTTCTTATTTGTACAAGACGATGTTAAAAAGATAATTAATGATTTATCTGGTGGTGAAAAAGCACGTTTACAACTAGCACTACTTATGTTGCAGCGTGACAATGTACTTATTTTAGATGAACCTACCAACCACCTCGATATAGATTCAAAAGAAATGTTAGAGCAAGCACTCCAACATTTTGAAGGAACAATACTATTTGTTTCCCATGATCGTTACTTTATTAACCAATTAGCAAACAAGGTATTTGATTTAACAATTGATGGCGGAAAGATGTATTTAGGAGATTATCAATATTACATTGAAAAAGTTGAGGAAGCGGAAGCGTTGAAAGCGCACCAAGAAGAACAGTCAGTTAACGTACAAGCACATGAAAAGTCTATGGAACAATCGTCGTATCATAACCAAAAAGAACAAAGACGTGAACAACGTAAACTTGAACGACAAATATCCGAGTGTGAAAATGAAATAGAAACTTTAGAGACTACTATCTTACAAATAGACGAGCAATTAACCCAACCAGAAGTTTATAACAATCCACAAAAAGCAAACGAATTAGCTATCCAAAAACAAGATAGCGAACAAAAATTAGAACACGCTATGTCTAAATGGGAAGAATTACAACAAAAACTATAAAAATATACATAACTCTAACTGTAAAATCGCTATAGTTAGAGTTATTTTTTTACAAATTTTAAATTTTTTTATTCACAATAAAAACGCTGATATTATAGCTATCCACAGAGTTATCCTAGTTATCCACAAGTAAATTAACACTAATCAACCATTCATTTTCTATTTTCCCACCTGATATCCACAATAAATGACGTTATCAACACCTTTTATCCACAAGTTATACACTTTTTGTTGATAAGTACGCATGTTCTCTATTGACATTGTTTTTATCAAAATTCATTGTTAAGACATTTTCTTTATGAAATAATAATAATATTGAAGTATATTTTTATTATTATTCAAAATAAATAAGGAGATAGTTATGAGCACAAATCAAACATTTTTAATATTTGTTATAGCAATTATTATACTTACATCTGTAATAGGAATTGTTGGACGATACATGAGTCGTCAACGTCTTTTTAAATCTATGGAAACATTATGGCAAACGATTTCTCCATTAGAGTCTTTTATCAGACCGAACTCACATTTCGACTATGAGTATAAGCTCTACAAGGATAAATTTGAATCACATTCATTAGTTGATGATAAAACTTGGTCCGATTTAAATATGAATGCAATCTTTCATAAGATGAATTATAATTTAACAGCTATTGGGGAAATGAAACTATATGCCTGTTTACGTGGAATGCTTTCAATTACGAACAAATCATTACTTAGTTTATTTAATGATAATGCTGAATTTAGAAAAAACGTAACATATCATTTAGCTTTGATTGGTAAAACTGTTTATCCAACATTTCCAGACCAAATCACACCGGTAAAACGTCATAATATATTGTTTCTATGCCCGTTTTTACCAGTTATCTCATTTGCAGTTATATTTATTAATTCACAAGTTGGTATTTTATTATTTCTTATGAGTTGCCTATTTAATATCATTTTATCTGCAACTTTAAAGCGTACATATGAGGATGACTTAAAGTCTATCTTTTATGCATCCAATGTTTTAAAACAAGGCTATACTATCTCAAAAATTAAACATGCTCCACAACCCGAAGTCAATTTTAAGCAATTTAGAACAGCACGTCATTTAACGAGTGTTTTAGCTGAAGTTAATGATGAAGATATCGGAGCTATGGTAATTAAACTAGTTAAACTTATTTTCATGCTTGATTATGTTTTATTCCATTCAATTCAAAAAAGCTATACAACACATATGAATGAGCTAAAAAATTGTTTCGATTACATAGCTGAATTAGATAATCATTATGCATTAGCAATGTATCGTAGAACGCTAGAATGCTATACTGAACCACAAATTGATGATTCAAATGATGGCATAGTATTCTCTGAGTTAACACATCCACTCATAGCAGATGCAGTAGCCAATGATTTCTCACTATCACAAAATATACTGTTAACTGGGTCTAATGCTTCGGGTAAATCAACATTTATGAAATCCATAGCAATAAACATTATTCTTGCATCGGCTATACAAACAGTTACCGCAAGCAAATTTGTATATCAACCTGGAATTGTGTTCACGTCAATGGCAAATGCCGATGATGTGTTATCAGGCGATAGTTATTTTATGGCTGAATTAAAATCTATTAAGCGTATTGTTGAAATTCCTGATAATCAAAAAATATACTGCTTTATCGATGAAATTTTTAAAGGTACCAACACAACTGAACGAATTGCCGCTTCAGAGTCAGTACTATCATTTTTACATGAAAAATCTAACTTTAGAGTTATTGCAGCAACACATGATATTGAGTTAGCTGAACTCTTAAAACAACGTTATGAAAATTATCACTTCAATGAGGTA
Organism: Staphylococcus sp. GDB20D11A; assembly: GCF_016893255.1. Classification (NCBI taxonomy): domain Bacteria; kingdom Bacillati; phylum Bacillota; class Bacilli; order Caryophanales; family Staphylococcaceae; genus Staphylococcus; species Staphylococcus sp. GDB20D11A. The sequence continues at coordinate 15,130 of NZ_JAFEPJ010000007.1, read as the reverse complement.
ATAGAAAATAATAACATCCATTTTGATTACAAAATTAAGCCTGGCAAAGCAAATACACGTAATGCCATCGAATTATTAAAAATCACTTCATTTCCAGCAAAAATATATGAACGAGCAAAAGATAATGTTTCCAATGGTTAGTATGAATCTTGAACATCAATCAATGTTCAAGTCGCAACATTGTTATATTGGCAGTCTTTGACTAAATGAAAATGCGCTTGTAATAAGTTTTTTCAATACTAGTCAGGGGCCCCAACATAGAAGCTGGCCGAAAGTCAGCTTACAATAATGTGCAAGTTGGGGTGGGGCCCCAACATAGAGAAATTGGAACACCAATTTCTACAGACAATGGAAGTTGGGGTGGGACCTCAACATAATAAATCATTAGTGGTTCTTTATCTTTTCTGTCTCAATCCCCTAATTGCAATATAAAAACGTCAGCTATCACATGACAGAAGACAGTGAACAGTTTCAATAATGTTCATCGTAATCATGTTAATAACTGACGTTTATTTTATTCTGCAGAATACTCTTCTAAATCTATATTGCTGTGCCCATTTAATGCTAAATCAGCAAATCGACCTTGCTGATACAAATAGTGGCCGGCAACGCCTATCATTGCAGCATTATCTGTGCATAATTTAGGACTTGGGATAGTTAATTGAATGTCATTGACTTTGCATTGATCCGCTAAAGATTGACGTAATCCTTTATTACTCGCCACGCCACCAGCAACAATTAATCGCTGAACACCATATTCTTTACAAGCTTGAATAGCTTTAAACGTAAGTACCTCTACAACACTATTTTGAAAGCTCGTTGCTACGTTAGCTTCAATGATTGGAATATTTTTTTGTCGTTGATTGTGAAGTTGATTGATTACGGCACTTTTCAACCCACTAAAACTAAAGTCATAACTATCTTTATCCAACCAAACGCGAGGGAATGAATAAGTATCTTCACCTTCAGCAGCCAACCGATCAACTTGTGGACCACCTGGATAATTTAAACCAATTGTTCGTGCCACTTTATCATAAGCCTCACCTACTGCGTCATCTCGTGTTTCACCAATGACTTCAAATGTTAAGTGATCTTTCATATAAACTAATTCAGTATGTCCACCTGAAACAATAAGTGCAATTAGCGGGAATGTTAATGGCTCTTCTATGTGATTAGCATATATATGTCCTGCAATATGATGAACTGGAATAAGTGGCTTATCGTAAGCAAATGCCAATGCTTTGGCTGCATTAACACCTATTAGTAACGCACCAATTAGTCCAGGACCTTCTGTAACCGCTATGGCATCAATATCTTCCATTGATACATCGGCATCCACTAGAGCCTCGTTTATTGTTGTTGTTATACCTTCAACGTGATGTCTACTTGCCACTTCGGGAACGACACCGCCAAATCGTTTATGACTTTCAATCTGACTTAAAACTGTATTTGATAAAATATCTCTGCCATTTTTTATAACACTAACGCTTGTTTCATCACAACTTGTTTCAACAGCTAGTATTAATATATCTTTAGTCATTTAAATTCACCCACATAACCATTGCGTCCTCACCTTCACCATAATAATTTTTACGTTTACCACCATATTGAAATCCTAAATTTTCATATACATGTTGCGCCACTTTATTATTAACTCTTACTTCTAAACTCATCACATCACAAGTGTGACTTGCATAGTTTATTCCGTATTTTAAAAGCATTTGACCTAAACCATAGCCTCTATAATTATCATCGATTGCAACTGTCGTAATTTGAGCTTGATCGATAACAATCCATAAACCTAAATAACCAATAATTTGTTGTTCAAATTCTAAGACAAAATATTTCGCAAAGTTATTTTGCTCTATTTCATGATAAAATGCGTCAATTGTCCAAGAACTATCATTGAAACTCCGACGCTCAATATCAAAGACTTGTGGCACATCTTCTTTGGTCATCTCTCTAATGTTTAATTGTTCTTTTGACTGTTGATCCAATTTCGTTCCGCCTCAGCTAATTTATGGTATTTAGGAGTAAATGTATGTACGTCTGAAGGTTTATCTATCAATTGATACATGACTGATGCATTTGGTAGCTGCGCAATCACATCACCTTGCAATTCATCTTGTAATTTTACAGTATCTTTCCCAATATAAATAAATGGTTGGTTTAAATCTTCTAAAAAAGCTCGCAATGCTTCTATCGACATATATTGATCTTCTAAAATAGTCACTAATTGACCATTTTGCCACTGGAATATGCCTGTATAAACTGCTTGTCGTCTTGCATCAAACACAGGAACCAATAATTTATCAGTATGATCGATTGTTGCTGCCAATGCCTTTAATGATGAAACACCATATAATTTAACATCTAACGCATACGCTAATGTTTTAGCAACAGTAACACCGATACGTAAGCCAGTATATGAACCAGGACCTTCAGCAACAATAATCGCATCTAATTGCTGTTTAGTTATTTTGCTCTGCTCAAACAGCTGACTAATCGCAGGCATTAATTGCACTGAATGATTTTGTTTAGAATCCGTAGTTATTTCAGCTAAAACTTCATCGTTTTGCATCAATGCTACTGATAATGGTTGATTCGATGTATCAATGAGCAGCGAATTCATGGATAATTGCCTCCTTAATTTGTTCATAATGTTCTCCTTGAGCGAACAACTCAATTTGTCTTGTATTTTCAGATATTGTTGAAATGTTAATAGATAAATGCGTCGCTGGAAGTAAATCTTTTATAAATTGACTCCATTCAATAACAGTAATTGCCTGATCTTCGAAAAATTCATCAAACCCTAAATCTTCATCAGAATCTTCTAAGCGATAACAATCCATATGATGCAATTTTAAATTTTTACCCCTATATGATTTAATGATGTTAAATGTCGGGGAATTAATCGTACGTCTTACACCAAGAGCTTTTCCTATAAATTGCGTTAACGTTGTTTTACCTGCTCCTAAATCTCCGTTAAGTAAAATCAAATCACCACTTTTCAATTGCTCAACTAAAAACATAGCAAATTGATTCATTTCATCTAAATTATTTATCTTTATCAATGTTGATTCTCCTATATTATGCTTTTCATTCATAAAAATGATTATCCATTGTTCAATCGTATCTAACTTTATATTTAACCTTTATATTGTAACAAATTTCAACTTAAATTTCTTATCTTTGAAACAGATTATCTCTTCAAAGTTAATTGTAAGAAAATTTAAAATATTTGTTGACATACTAAAGCAGATATAGTAAATTAAATTTATCAAATTTTTAGACAATTCTAACTATTAAAGTGATATATACCATTCACGGAAGGAGTATAATAAAATGCTTAATCAATATACTGAACATCAACCGACAACTTCAAATATTATTATTTTATTATACTCTTTAGGACTCGAACGTTAGTAAATATTTACTAAACGCTTTAAGTCCTATTTCTGTTTGAATGGGACTTGTAAACGTCCCAATAATATTGGGACGTTTTTTTATGTTTTATCTTTCAATTACTTATTTTTATTACTATAAAACATGATTAATCATTAAAATTTACGGGGGAATTTACTATGCGAAGCGACATGATCAAAAAAGGAGATCACCAAGCACCAGCAAGAAGTCTTTTACATGCCACGGGCGCGCTAAAAAGTCCAACTGATATGAACAAACCATTTGTAGCTATTTGTAACTCTTATATTGATATTGTTCCTGGACATGTTCACTTGAGAGAGCTTGCAGATATAGCTAAAGAAGCAATTAGAGAAGCCGGTGCCATTCCATTTGAATTCAATACAATTGGTGTTGATGATGGAATAGCTATGGGACATATCGGAATGCGATATTCTCTACCATCACGTGAAATTATTGCAGATGCAGCTGAAACTGTAATTAACGCTCATTGGTTTGACGGCGTATTTTACATTCCTAATTGTGACAAGATCACACCCGGTATGATTTTAGCAGCCATGAGGACAAACGTACCAGCTATCTTTTGCTCTGGTGGACCAATGAAAGCTGGCTTATCTGCACATGGTAAAGCATTAACACTTTCATCAATGTTTGAAGCTGTAGGTGCTTTTAAAGAAGGATCGATTTCTAAAGAAGAATTTTTAGATATGGAACAAAATGCCTGCCCTACTTGTGGTTCATGTGCTGGGATGTTTACCGCAAATTCAATGAACTGTTTGATGGAAGTTTTAGGTCTAGCATTACCATACAACGGTACTGCACTTGCAGTCAGTGATCAGCGACGCGAAATGATTCGTCAAGCAGCTTTTAAATTAGTTGAAAATATTAAAAATGACTTAAAACCACGTGATATCGTTACTCGCGAAGCAATTGATGATGCATTTGCACTTGATATGGCTATGGGTGGTTCAACAAACACGGTACTGCATACGTTAGCCATTGCCAATGAAGCTGGTATTGATTATGACTTAGAGCGCATTAATGCTATTGCCAAACGCACGCCATATTTATCAAAAATAGCACCTAGTTCATCGTATTCAATGCATGATGTGCATGAAGCTGGTGGCGTCCCAGCAATTATTAATGAATTGATGAAGAAAGATGGCACGTTACACCCAGATAGAATCACAGTTACTGGCAAAACGTTACGTGAAAATAACGAAGGCAAAGAAATTAAGAACTTTGATGTCATTCACCCTCTTGATGCACCATATGATGCACAAGGTGGTTTATCTATCTTATTTGGTAATATCGCCCCTAAAGGCGCAGTTATTAAAGTTGGCGGCGTTGATCCATCTATCAAAACATTTACTGGGAAAGCAATTTGTTTCAATTCGCATGATGAAGCTGTTGAAGCAATAGACAATCGTACCGTTCGTGCAGGCCACGTCGTTGTCATTAGATATGAAGGACCTAAAGGTGGACCAGGTATGCCTGAAATGTTAGCACCTACTTCCTCAATTGTAGGTCGTGGCTTAGGTAAAGATGTTGCATTAATTACTGATGGTCGTTTTTCCGGTGCCACAAGAGGTATTGCAGTTGGTCATATTTCCCCTGAAGCTGCATCTGGTGGACCAATTGCCTTAATTGAAGATGGAGATGAGATTACTATTGACTTAACAAATCGTACATTAAACGTAAACCAGCCTGAAGATGTTCTGGCGCGTCGCCGAGAATCTTTAACACCATTTAAAGCGAAAGTAAAAACAGGTTATCTAGCTCGTTATACTGCCCTAGTAACTAGCGCAAATACAGGTGGCGTCATGCAAGTGCCTGAGAATTTAATTTAATTTATTTTTATATTGGAGATGGTTAAAATGTCTAAAACTCAACATGAAGTAAACCAAAATATTGACCCTTTAAAAATGGCTGAATCACTTGAACCTGAACAACTAAATGAAAAAACTTTAAATGACATGCGTTCAGGATCAGAAGTGCTAGTAGAAGCTCTACTTAAAGAAAATGTGGATTATTTATTCGGTTATCCTGGTGGTGCCGTACTACCTTTATACGACACATTTTATGATGGTAAAATCAAACATATTTTAGCAAGACACGAACAAGGTGCTGTTCATGCTGCAGAAGGTTATGCACGTGTATCTGGTAAAACTGGCGTCGTTGTAGTTACAAGCGGTCCAGGTGCAACAAATGTAATGACAGGTATTACGGATGCACATTGCGACTCTTTACCTCTAGTTGTATTCACTGGACAAGTTGCTACACCAGGTATTGGTAAAGATGCATTCCAAGAAGCGGATATTCTATCTATGACTTCACCAATTACAAAACAAAATTATCAAGTGAAACGTGTTGAAGATATCCCTAAAATCGTACACGAAGCTTTCCATGTAGCTAATTCTGGACGCAAAGGTCCTGTAGTGATTGATTTTCCAAAAGATATGGGTGTTTTAGCTACAAATGTGGATTTATGCGACGAAATCAATATTCCAGGTTATGAAGTTGTTACAGAACCAGAAAATAAAGACATTGACACTTTCATCTCAATTTTAAAAGAAGCGAAAAAGCCTGTCGTATTAGCCGGCGCAGGTATTAATCAATCAAAATCAAATCAATTATTAACACAGTTTGTTAATAAACATCAAATCCCAACTGTTACTACTTTACTAGGTCTAGGTGCTGTACCTTATGAGGATACACTATTTTTAGGTATGGGAGGTATGCATGGTTCTTATGCTAGTAACATGGCATTAACTGAGTGTGATTTACTCATTAATTTAGGTAGCCGCTTCGATGATAGATTAGCAAGCAAACCTGATGCCTTTGCACCTAACGCCAAAATTGTACATGTAGATATTGACCCTTCAGAAATTAATAAAGTTATTCATGTAGATTTAGGTATTATTGCAGACTGTAAACGATTTTTAGAATGTTTAAATGATAAAAATGTTGAGACTGTAGAACACAGTGACTGGGTTAAACATTGTCAAAATAATAAGCAGAAACACCCATTTAAACTTGGTGAAGAAGATCAAGTATTTTGTAAGCCACAACAAACAATCGAATATATCGGCAAAATTACAAATGGTGAAGCAATTGTTACTACAGACGTGGGACAACATCAAATGTGGGCAGCTCAATTTTATCCATTTAAAAATCACGGACAATGGGTTACAAGCGGTGGTTTAGGAACAATGGGATTCGGTATTCCTTCGTCAATTGGTGCCAAATTAGCTAATCCTGATAAAACAGTCGTATGTTTCGTCGGTGACGGTGGTTTCCAAATGACAAACCAAGAAATGGCACTATTACCCGAATATGGTTTAGATGTCAAAATCGTACTAATCAATAATGGAACATTAGGTATGGTTAAACAATGGCAAGATAAGTTCTTTAATCAACGCTTCTCACACTCAGTATTTAATGGTCAACCTGATTTTATGAAAATGGCAGAAGCATATGGCGTCAAAGGTTTCTTAATCGATAAGCCAGAACAACTGGAAGAACAATTAGATGCAGCGTTTGCTTATCAAGGACCAGCTTTAATTGAGGTTCGTATTTCCCCTACTGAAGCTGTAAACCCAATGGTTCCGAGTGGCAAATCAAATCATGAAATGGAGGGCTTATAATGACAAGAATTCTTAAATTACAAGTTGCGGATCAAGTCAGCACGCTAAATCGAATTACAAGTGCTTTTGTTCGCCTACAATATAATATCGATACATTACATGTTACACATTCTGAACAACCCGGGATTTCTAACATGGAAATTCAAGTCGATATTCAAGATGATACATCACTTCATATTTTAATAAAAAAATTAAAACAACAAATTAATGTTTTAACGATTGAATGCTACGACCTTGTTGATAACGAAGCTTAATTTTAAGACAAAGGCAATGATGCGCTAATTAGTTATAGATATATCATAGGCTGCTAGTTAACATCTGCCACTATTACAAAGTTATATTTCAGAATTTTCGAAAAACAAAACATTTAATTATTTGGAGGAATTTATTATGACAACAGTTTATTATGATCAAGATGTAAAAACGGACGCTTTACAAGGCAAAAAAATTGCAGTAGTAGGTTATGGATCACAAGGCCACGCGCATGCACAAAACTTAAAAGACAATGGATATGATGTTGTCATCGGTATTCGACTAGGTCGTTCTTTTGACAAAGCTAAAGAAGATGGATTTGATGTGTTCCCTGTTGCAGAAGCAGTTAAGCAAGCTGATGTAATTATGGTGCTATTACCTGATGAAATTCAAGGTGATGTATATAAAAACGAAATTGAACCAAATTTAGAAAAACATAATGCGCTTGCATTTGCTCATGGCTTTAACATTCATTTTGGTGTTATTCAACCACCCGCTGATGTTGATGTATTTTTAGTAGCTCCTAAAGGACCGGGTCATTTAGTTAGACGTACATTTGTTGAAGGTTCTGCTGTACCATCACTATTTGGTATTCAACAAGACGCTTCAGGTCAAGCACGTAATATTGCTTTAAGTTATGCAAAAGGTATTGGTGCAACTCGTGCAGGTGTTATTGAAACAACATTTAAAGAAGAAACAGAGACAGATTTATTTGGTGAACAAGCAGTACTTTGCGGTGGTGTATCGAAATTAATTCAAAGTGGCTTTGAAACATTAGTAGAAGCGGGTTATCAACCAGAATTAGCTTATTTTGAAGTATTACATGAAATGAAATTAATCGTTGATTTGATGTATGAAGGCGGTATGGAAAATGTACGTTACTCAATTTCAAATACTGCTGAATTTGGTGACTATGTTTCAGGACCACGTGTTATCACACCAGATGTTAAAGAAAATATGAAAGCTGTATTAACTGATATCCAAAATGGTAACTTCAGTAATCGCTTTATCGAAGACAATAAAAATGGATTCAAAGAATTTTATAAATTACGCGAAGAACAACATGGTCATCAAATTGAAAAAGTTGGTCGTGAATTACGCGAAATGATGCCTTTTATTAAATCTAAAAGCATTGAAAAATAAGATAGACCTACAATGAGGAGTTGTTAAATATGAGTAGTCATATTCAAATTTTTGATACGACACTAAGAGATGGTGAACAAACACCAGGAGTGAATTTTACTTTTGATGAACGCTTGCGTATTGCATTGCAATTAGAAAAATGGGGTGTAGATGTTATTGAAGCTGGATTTCCTGCTTCAAGTACAGGTAGCTTTAAATCTGTTCAAGCAATTGCACAAACATTAACAACAACGGCTGTATGTGGTTTAGCTAGATGTAAAAAATCTGACATCGATGCTGTATATGAAGCAACAAAAGATGCAGCGAAGCCGGTCGTGCATGTTTTTATAGCAACATCACCTATTCATCTTGAACATAAACTTAAAATGTCTCAAGAAGACGTTTTAGCATCTATTAAAGAACATGTCACATACGCGAAACAATTATTTGACGTTGTTCAATTTTCACCTGAAGATGCAACGCGTACTGAATTACCATTCTTAGTGAAATGTGTACAAACTGCCGTTGACGCTGGAGCTACAGTTATTAATATTCCTGATACAGTCGGCTACAGTTACCATGATGAATATGCACATATTTTCAAAACCTTAACAGAATCTGTAACATCTTCAAATGAAATTATTTATAGTGCTCATTGCCATGACGATTTAGGAATGGCTGTTTCAAATAGTTTAGCTGCAATTGAAGGCGGTGCGAGACGAATTGAAGGCACTGTAAATGGTATTGGTGAACGAGCAGGTAATGCAGCACTTGAAGAAGTCGCGCTTGCACTATATGTTCGAAATGATCATTATGGTGCTCAAACTGCCCTTAATCTCGAAGAAACTAAAAAAACATCGGATTTAATTTCAAGATATGCAGGTATTCGAGTGCCTAGAAATAAAGCAATTGTTGGCCAAAATGCATTTAGTCATGAATCAGGTATTCACCAAGATGGCGTATTAAAACATCGTGAAACATATGAAATTATGACACCTCAACTTGTTGGTGTAAGCACGACTGAACTTCCATTAGGAAAATTATCTGGTAAACACGCCTTCTCAGAGAAGTTAAAAGCATTAGGTTATGACATTGATAAAGAAGCGCAAATAGATTTATTTAAACAATTCAAGGCCATTGCGGACAAAAAGAAATCTGTTTCAGATAGAGATATTCATGCGATTATTCAAGGTTCTGAGCATGAGCATCAAGCACTTTATAAATTGGAAACACTGCAACTACAATATGTCTCTAGCGGCCTTCAAAGTGCTGTTGTTGTTGTTAAAGATAAAGAGGGTCATATTTACCAGGATTCAAGTATTGGTACTGGTTCAATCGTAGCAATTTACAATGCAGTTGATCGTATTTTCCAAAAAGAAACAGAATTAATTGATTATCGTATTAATTCTGTCACTGAAGGTACTGATGCCCAAGCAGAAGTACATGTAAATTTATTGATTGAAGGTAAGACTGTCAATGGATTTGGTATTGATCATGATATTTTACAAGCCTCTTGTAAAGCATACGTAGAAGCACATGCTAAATTTGCAGCTGAAAATGTTGAAAAGGTAGGTAATTAATTATGACTTATAACATTGTTGCCCTACCTGGTGATGGAATCGGCCCAGAAATTTTGAACGGATCTCTATCATTGCTTGAAATTATAAGTAATAAATATAACTTTAATTATCAAATAGAGCACCACGAATTTGGTGGTGCCTCTATTGATACATTCGGCGAGCCTTTAACTGAGAAAACCTTAAATGCGTGTAAAAGAGCAGATGCTATTTTACTGGGTGCAATCGGTGGACCTAACTGGACAGATCCTAACAATCGACCAGAACAAGGATTATTAAAATTACGTAAATCATTAAATTTATTTGCAAATATACGCCCCACTACCGTTGTCAAAGGCGCTAGTTCTTTATCACCTTTAAAGGAAGAACGCGTTGAAGGCACAGATTTAGTTATAGTCCGTGAATTGACAAGTGGTATTTATTTTGGAGAACCTAGACATTTTAATAATCACGAGGCCTTAGATTCTCTTACTTATACAAGAGAAGAAATAGAACGCATTGTTCACGTAGCATTTAAATTGGCCGCTTCAAGACGAGGAAAACTAACATCAGTTGATAAAGAAAATGTATTAGCTTCTAGTAAATTGTGGCGCAAAGTCGTAAATGAAGTGAGTCAATTATATCCAGAAGTAACAGTAAATCACTTACTTGTTGATGCTTGTAGTATGCATTTAATCACAAATCCAAAACAATTTGACGTCATCGTTTGTGAAAACTTATTTGGTGATATTTTAAGTGATGAAGCTTCAGTGATTCCTGGTTCACTTGGTTTATCACCTTCTGCTAGTTTTAGTAACGATGGTCCAAGATTGTATGAGCCTATTCATGGATCAGCACCAGATATTGCAGGTAAAAACGTTGCCAATCCATTTGGAATGATTCTATCTTTAGCGATGTGTTTACGTGAAAGCTTAAATCAACCAGATGCTGCAGATGAATTAGAACAACATATTTTTAACATGATTGAACATGGGCAAACGACAGCAGATTTAGGCGGCAAACTGAATACTACTGATATTTTCGAAATTCTATCTCAAAAATTGAATAACTAAGGGGGAGATGTAAATGGGTCAAACATTATTTGACAAGGTGTGGAACAGACATGTGTTATACGGAAAATTGGGCGAACCGCAACTATTATACATTGATTTACACCTTATACATGAAGTTACTTCTCCTCAAGCATTTGAAGGACTTAGGCTTCAAAACAGAAAATTAAGACGCCCAGATTTAACATTTGCAACACTCGATCACAATGTTCCTACTATTGATATTTTCAATATTAAAGATGAAATTGCAAACAAACAAATCACAACATTACAAAAAAACGCCATAGATTTTGGGGTGCATATTTTTGATATGGGTTCTGATGAACAAGGTATTGTTCACATGGTAGGACCTGAGACAGGACTTACACAGCCTGGCAAAACAATCGTTTGCGGTGACTCTCACACAGCAACACATGGAGCATTTGGTGCTATTGCATTTGGAATTGGAACAAGTGAAGTTGAACATGTTTTCGCAACTCAAACGCTATGGCAAACAAAACCCAAAAACTTAAAAATCGATATTAATGGTACCTTACCAACAGGCGTCTATGCTAAGGACATTATTCTGCATTTAATTAAAACGTATGGTGTTGACTTTGGTACAGGCTATGCTTTGGAATTTACTGGCGAAACAATTAAAAACCTTTCAATGGACGGTCGAATGACTATTTGTAACATGGCTATCGAAGGTGGTGCCAAATACGGCATAATCCAACCTGATGATATAACATTTGAATATGTTAAAGGGAGACCATTTGCCGATAACTTCGCTAAATCAGTTGATAAGTGGCGTGAGCTATATTCTGATGACGACGCGATATTTGATCGTGTAATTGAACTTGATGTTTCAACATTAGAACCACAAGTGACATGGGGAACTAATCCTGAAATGGGTGTTAATTTCAGTGAACCATTCCCTGAAATCAGTGATATCAACGATCAACGTGCGTATGATTATATGGGGTTAGAACCAGGACAAAAAGCTGAAGATATCGATTTAGGGTATGTTTTCCTCGGTTCATGTACAAATGCTAGACTATCAGATTTGATTGAAGCTAGTCATATTGTTAAAGGAAATAAAGTTCACCCAAATATTACAGCTATTGTCGTACCAGGTTCTCGTACAGTAAAAAAAGAAGCTGAAAAATTAGGTCTAGATACTATTTTTAAAAATGCAGGATTTGAATGGCGTGAACCAGGATGTTCAATGTGTTTAGGCATGAATCCTGACCAAGTACCTGAGGGTGTACATTGTGCATCTACAAGTAATCGAAACTTCGAAGGACGACAAGGCAAAGGTGCTAGAACACATTTAGTATCCCCTGCTATGGCAGCAGCAGCAGCTATTCATGGTAAATTTGTGGACGTAAGAAAGGTGGTTGTTTAAATGGCAGCAATCAAACCTATTACAACATATAAAGGTAAAATAGTCCCTCTTTTCAACGACAATATCGATACAGACCAAATCATTCCTAAGGTACACTTAAAGCGTATTTCAAAAAGTGGCTTTGGTCCATTTGCTTTTGATGAATGGCGGTACTTACCTGATGGTTCAGATAATCCTGATTTCAATCCAAATAAGCCTCAATATAAAGGTGCATCCATATTAATTACTGGAGATAATTTTGGATGTGGTTCAAGTCGTGAACATGCAGCTTGGGCACTTAAGGACTATGGCTTTCATATTATTATTGCAGGAAGTTTCAGTGACATTTTTTATATGAATTGTACAAAAAATGCAATGTTACCAATTGTTTTAGAAAAAAATGCACGTGAACATCTTGCGAAATATGTTGAAATTGAGGTCGATTTACCAAATCAAACTGTGTCATCACCAGACAAGAGTTTCCATTTTGAAATTGATGAAACTTGGAAGAATAAACTTGTAAATGGCTTAGATGACATTGCAATCACCCTACAATATGAATCATTAATAGAAAAATATGAAAAATCACTTTAAGGGAGTTGAATATTATGACAGTCAAAACAACAGTTTCTACGAAAGATATCGATGAAGCATTTTTAAGACTTAAAGATATTGTCAAAGAAACACCTTTACAATTAGACCATTACTTATCTCAAAAGTATGATTGTAAAGTATATTTAAAACGAGAAGATTTACAATGGGTACGTTCTTTTAAATTAAGAGGTGCTTACAACGCTATTTCTGTTTTATCAGATGAAGCTAAAAGTAAAGGTATTACATGTGCGAGTGCAGGTAATCATGCTCAAGGTGTTGCCTATACAGCTAAAAAACTTAATTTAAACGCTGTTATCTTTATGCCAGTCACTACACCTTTACAAAAGGTAAATCAAGTAAAGTTCTTTGGAAATAGTAACGTTGAAGTTGTACTCACTGGTGATACATTTGATCACTGTTTAGCTGAAGCTTTAACTTATACAAGTGAACATCAAATGAACTTTATAGATCCATTCAATAATGTTCATACAATTTCTGGACAAGGTACGCTTGCTAAAGAAATGCTAGAACAAGCAAAGTCTGACAATGTTAACTTTGATTATCTATTTGCCGCAATTGGTGGTGGCGGTTTAATTTCAGGTATTAGTACCTATTTTAAATCCTATTCTCCCAACACAAAAATTATCGGAGTTGAACCTTCAGGTGCTAGTAGTATGTATGAATCTGTTGTCGTAAATAATCAGGTTATCACATTACCTAATATCGATAAATTTGTCGATGGAGCTTCTGTAGCCAGAGTTGGCGATATTACTTTTGAAATTGCCAAAAAAAATGTAGATAACTACGTACAAGTAGATGAAGGTGCTGTATGTTCAACAATTTTGGATATGTATTCAAAACAAGCAATAGTAGCAGAACCCGCTGGCGCTTTAAGTGTAAGTGCGCTTGAAAACTATAAAGATCATATTAAAGGTAAAACAGTGGTTTGTGTCATTAGTGGTGGTAATAATGATATTAATCGAATGAAAGAAATTGAAGAACGTTCATTACTATACGAAGAAATGAAGCATTACTTTATCTTAAATTTCCCTCAACGTCCAGGTGCATTGAGAGAATTTGTAAATGACGTGTTAGGACCTCAAGACGATATTACTAAATTTGAATACTTAAAAAAATCTTCTCAAAATACAGGTACTGTCATTATTGGTATTCAACTTAAAGATCATGATGATTTAATACAACTCAAACAACGTGTAAATCATTTCGATCCTTCCAATATTTATATTAATGAAAATAAGATGTTATATTCATTGTTAATTTAACACATATTAAGAAAAGCAGTCATAAATTGATTTCTAATTGAAATCATCTTATGACTGCTTTTTATTATGCTTTACATTATTGAGGTTGCACGCTTTGTATACCATCGTATATTTCTTTGAGCCTTAAATCTTCTTTGTCTTTACTTTTTTACTATGTAACTTTAGACATAAAAAAAGAGACCTTGCGGTCTCAACTTGCCTGGCAACGTTCTACTCTAGCGGAACGTAAGTTGGCTACCATCGTCGCTAAGAACCTTTCTTGACTTGTGACAATCGCTTGCTTCTTTCCTCTTCTTCGGCTCTCGCTTACTCATTTAGCTCTACTAAACTCGTTGCGCTCTTTTCTCGTTTCGTCAGATTCAAACGTTTTCACTTCGCCAAGCCATTTTTCTTTGTGTTAACTTTTTACTATGTAACTTTAGACATAAAAAAAAAGACCTTGCGGTCTCAATGCGGCTCATCGCATCCATTTTTTGCCTGGCAACGTTCTACTCTAGCGGAACGTAAGTTGGCTACCATCGTCGCTAAAGACCTTTCTTGACTTGTGACAATCGCTTGCTTCTTTCCTCTTCTTCGGCTCTCGCTTACTCATTTAGCTCTACTAAACTCGTTGCGCTCTTTTCTCGTTTCGTCAGATTCAAACGTTTTCACTTCGCCAAGCCATCTTTCTTTGTGTTTGCTTTTTACTATGTAACTTTAGACATAAAAAAAAAAGACCTTGCGGTCTCAATGCGGCTCATCGCATCCATTTTTTGCCTGGCAACGTTCTAATCTAGCGTAACGTAAGATAGCTACCATCGTCGCTAAGAACCTATAT
>NZ_JAFEPJ010000006.1:0-102650 GCF_016893255.1 Staphylococcus sp. GDB20D11A | reverse complement strand
ACAATCTTCGCCAGTATCTTAGATACTTGTTGTGGTGTATAGAACTCGCCTGCTTTTTTACCTGCTGTCGCCGCAAAGCGCCCGATTAGGAATTCATATGCATCACCTAACATATCAATTTCCATATCACTATGAACAAATGGTAAATCGTCAAGGTTAACCATGACTTTGGAAATTAACGCAGTACGTTCTTTGACATTGTTACCTAAACGCGTTGAACTTAGGTCCATATCGCTGAACAGTCCGATAAAGTCATTTTCACTTTCTTCACCTAGTGTTGAAGTTTCAACTTTACGAATTGCCGTCGCCAGGTGTTCGATATCGAAATCTTGCGTTTCAATTTCACGAATCATCGCACTGAATAAATCTTGTGGCTCAATGAAGTAACCGACTTGATCAATTAATTCTGCTTTTAAGTCTTCACGATATTCTCCATCTGCCCATGCTTCTTGATACGTGATGTCTTCACCTGACAAGGCATCTGCATATTCTTGTTCGGCTTTTTCAGATAAGAAGCGATAGAAAATCAAGCCTAAAATGTAATTACGGAATTCACTCGCATCCATGTTCCCTCTTAAATCATTCGCAATCGACCATAATTTTTTATGTAATTCAGCTTGTTGCTGACGTTGTTTTTCAGTAATAGACATGTGATTCCTCCGCCTTTGAATAAGTAATTTATCTCTTTGTGTAATAGATTTATTATAACATTTGGTGTTGTTGCGATGTTGAGAATTTTGATGTTGGTGGTGGAAATTTTTGAGTTTTAGTGGCGCAATTGTTATTGAAAAATTTTAAGGAAATGTTGTAGCTTTCAAATGATTTCAAAATCATTTATATTCTCAATGATGTCAAAAAGCTGTTCATTCTTACATAAATAAAACCAATCAACAATTGAGTTGGTGAAAATCAATCATTGATTGGCTTTGATGCATATTAAATAATGCAATATATATTAATAAATGTTAGTTATAGTATATTTTGTCAGGATTGGGTGAATGTCTAAGTTTTAATTATTTATCTAAATTATCTGCAATGAATTTCTTAATTTCAGGAGAAAAATAAACAGCAAATCCTCTTTTACTTTCACCTGATGGAGTATTACCAGCAAAAATTACGCCAATTGCTTCTCGCTTACTATTTAATATAGGTGAACCAGAGCTACCAGGCTGGATAATTGCATCCGATGTCACTATATTTCCATTCACTGATAATACTTTACCAGTTGATTCATACATTTGTAGTTTATTTCCATTAGGATTTGGATAACCAATAACAGATATAGGTTCACTTTCTTTAGCTTCTGATGCTATTTTAAATTTGCTAGTGAAATCTTTGAATTTTCTACCTTTTGGTTGTGTTGATTTTTCTTCAACTTGTACGACCGCAATATCTTCTTTACCAGGATAGTCTACAATCTTAGTAACTTTATAAAGTCCACCACCGTTATTATAAAAACCATTAGGATGAGCTTTAATTTCATCACCGACTTTCATGTGATAAGTAACATGTTTATTAGTAATGATTGTATGATTTCCAACTACAAAGCCTGTTCCTGCGCCCATCCATGTAACACCACTGTATGGTGCAACATTCGTGTTGGTAATTAATTTCACACTATTTTCTGCTTTGGCCGTTTGTTGAATACCCTCAATTATTGTTGTGCCGACACCAGTCACTGATGTTAAAATCGTCAATGCCGCAATACTTTTGATGATAATATTTTTATTCATTTTTGTGCTCCTCTAAGTATTCGTATTAATATAAGGTTAAGTTTTTGAAGTTTTATTTTTTTAATCATTTCGAATAAATAGAATCACTGAGATGATTTGAATTGTTGATTTTGTTGTTAATTTTTAAAATCATTTATCTATGTAAGGATTTATTTATCTGTGTTATCTGCGATGAATTTCTTGATTTCAGGAGAGAAATAAACACCATATCCTTTTGTACTTTTATTTGCAGGGCCGTTACCACCAAAGTGAACACCTACAACTTCGTATTTACTGTTAAATACAGCTGAACCTGAGTTGCCTGGTTCTACGAAAGCATCAGTAATAATCATGTTGTCTTTAACTGTCAACACTTTTCCTGTTGATTCATACATTTGAAATTTATTTATATATGGTTCTGGATAGCCAACAATTGAAATGCGTTCATTTTCTTTCGCTTCTGATGCTATTTTTAAAATGCCTGTGTAATCTTTAAAATTCCTGTTTTTTGGATGAACAGCTTTATCTTCCACATGTAGAATGGCAATATCTTCTTGACCTGAATAACGGACAATTTTTTTAACTTTATAAAATCCGCCATTATTATATTCACCATTCGGATGCGCAATAATATGTGCGCCAATTTCCATACCTGCAACGACATGCTTGTTGGTAACAATTGTATTTTTACCGACAATGAACCCTGTTCCAGATCCTATCGAAACGATACCATTGTATGGTGCTACATTAGTATTTTTGATTAGTTTCACATTATGTTCGGCTTTAGCCGTTTGTTGAATCCCTTCAACCATTGTTGTGCCGACACCAGTCACTGATGTTAAAATAGTTAATGCTGCAATACTTTTGATGATTATATTTTTATTCATTTTTCTGCTCCTCTAAGTATTCGTATTAATATAAGGTTAGGTTTTTGAAGTTTTATTTTTTAAAATCATTTCGAATAAATAGAATCACAGAGATATGATTTGAATTGTTGATATTGTTGTTAATTTCTAAAAATCATTTATCAAAGTACGGATGGATGATTTATTTATCTAAATTATCTGCAATGAATTTCTTAATTTCAGGAGAAAAATAAACAGCAAATGACCTTGTACTTTCACCTGTTGGTTTATCACTAGCATACATAACACCAATTGCTTCTCGCTTACTATTTAATATAGGTGAACCAGAGCTGCCAGGTTGGACAACCGCATCAGATGTCACTATATTTCCATTCACTGATAGTACTTTACCAGTTGATTCATACATTTGTAGTTTATTTCCATTAGGATTTGGATAACCAATGATTGATATAGATTCATTTTCTTTAGCCTCTGATGCTATATTAAATTTGCTAGTGAAATCTTTGAATTTTCTACCTTTTGGTTGTGTTGATTTTTCTTCAACTTGTACAACCGCAATATCTTCTTTACCAGGATAATCTACAATCTTAGTAACTTTATAAAGTCCACCACCGTTATTATAAAAACCATTAGGATGAGCTTTAATTTCATCACCGACTTTCATGTGATAAGTCACATGTTTATTGGTAATGATTGTATGATTTCCAACTACAAAGCCTGTTCCTGCGCCCATCCATGTAACACCACTGTATGGTGCAACATTCGTATTGGTAATTAATTTCACACTATTTTCTGCTTTGGCTGTTTGTTGAACACCCTCAATTATTGTTGTGCCGACACCAGTCATTGATGTTAAAATCGTCAATGCTGCAATACTTTTGATGATTATATTTTTATTCATTTTTGTGCTCCTCTGTTTATTCATGATGCTTTTGATATAGACGTTTGTTTTTTTATGTTATATTCACCGATGTTTTTTCATTAAAATCATTGAACAACATGTTCTTGGTGTAAATTTAAATATGTTTATTGTTCAATGTGCTTTTGAATAAATTCTTTGATTTGAGGCGTAAAATAAACTGCACCATTGTATTCTGATCCGATTTTTCCAATACCTCCATAAACAACTCCTACGACTTCATTATTTGAATTTAAAACTGGAGATCCTGAATTTCCAGGCTCGATATATGCATCAAAATTTAAATTATTATCTTTAATACTTTTTACAGTTCCAGTTGATTCAAATTGTTTGAATGTATTTTGAGCTGGTAAAGGGTATCCAATAACTTTAATTTTGTCGTTAACTTTTGCATCTTTGGCAAATTTAAAAGCTTGTACATTTTCGTTAAAATTATAACCATTTGCTCCACGTTCAACAGCATTTTCTTCAACGTTTATTACTGATATATCCTCATTACCTGGATAATCAGAAATATTTTTAATTTTATAAATGCCACCGTTGCCTTTGTCGCCATTTGGGTGCGCGGTAATTCGATCACCCACTTTGTAATCTTTCGATACATGTTTATTAGTGATAATTGTATTTTTTCCAATTACAAAACCTGTCGCATCTTTAAATGAAACGACGCCATTATATGGAAAAACGTTTGTATCTTTAACTTGCGTAACATTCTTCTCTGCATTTGCTATTTGTTGTGTCTCATCAACGACTGCAGCATTTATTCCAGTTACTGAGGTTAGAATGGCTAATGCTGCCATGCTTTTAATGACTATATTTTTATTCATTTTCAAGCTCCTTTACAATTCGAGATATGTTGCAACGCTCGTTTAAAGTCAATTTGTTTATTTATCTATGTTTTCTGCAATGAATTTCTTAATTTCTGGTGTAAAGTAGACGCCATATGCATTTCTGTTATCATCATTTTTTACATCAGAAGCAAAATGAATACCAACTAATTCGTTGTTGCTGTTTAATACAGGTGATCCAGAGTTTCCGCTTTCAGTATGCGCTGAATATACAATGCTGCTACCTTCTACTGACATCACAGGACCAGTTGACTCATGTAAAACATATTTATTTTTGTATGGGTGTGGATAACCGATCACTTTAATTCGGTCACCAGCTTTAGCCCCTGCTGCATATTTGAATGGCGTTACATTATCATTAAAATTAAATCCTTTTGGTCCACGTTCTATTGCACGCTCTTCAACTTGAATGACTGATACATCTTCTTTACCTGGATAATTAATAATCTTTTTAATCGAATAAATACCACCATTACTTTTATCACTATTTGGATGTGCAGTAATACGATCGCCAACTTTGTAATTTTTCGCCACATGTTTATTTGTTAAAATAGTATTCTTTCCAATTACAAATCCGGTTGCACTATTAAAAGCAACTACACCAGTATATGGAAAAATATTAGTATCTTTAATTTTTGTGACATTATTTTCTGCTTTGGCAGTTTGTTGAACTTCCTCAACCAATGTTGCTCCAATACCTGTTACAGATGTTAAAATTGTTAAAGCTGCTAAACTCTTGATGACTACGTTTTTGTTCATTTTAAGTTCCTCTTTTTTAATTATTTTGATATCTAGATACATAATTCAGTATATTTAGTTAATTATGTAACCGTTTTCTTAAACACTCTTTAAAAAATCAACTTCACGAATGAATTGATGATACTTATTTTTCAATATTATTTTGAATAAATTCTTTTAATTGTGGTGTGAAATAGACACCAAAATTCTTTTCAGATTCATCTTTTCCACTACCTGCATATAAAATACCAATCAGTTCATTTTTAGAATTCAATACAGGTGATCCAGAGTTCCCTGGTTGTGCATACGCATCAAATTCCATAAATGTTCCATTGATATGATTAATCGTTCCAGTTGATTCAAACATTTTATATTTTGTTTGTGCACCCTTTGGATAACCAATAACAGAAATTCTATCTTTCGCTTTTGCTCCGTCTGCAAATTTTGTATAACTAACGTTCTTATTAAAATTCAAACCTTCTGTACTTGTTTCATGAACATGAACTATCGCAAGGTCTTCTTTTCCGGGATATTCTACAATGTCTTTAACGTCGTAGTTTCCTCCGCCTTTACCTTTACTCGAATGATGTGCTGATACTCTATTTTTAAAAATATTATTACTTTTAGCGATATGTTTGTTAGTTACGATTGTATTTTTCCAACAACTACACCAGTACCACCCGCAAATGCTACCACTGAATTGTATGTTGCCTTAGTTGCATCGGTAATTTCTTTGACATTCTTTTCTGCTTTGGCAATTGAATGAGGCTGATCAGAAATATTTTCAGCGAAACCAAGAGATGTTAAAATAGTTAAAGCAGTTAAACCTTTAACGATTACATTTTTATTCATATTTTACCTCCTTTCAAATTTATTTTTATAGTTAATGTATCTAGATAAACATTTACTATATACATTTTATATAAAAATATTAATTAAATATTAATTAACTACTTATTAACATTTTATTAAATTCATATACATGAATTGACTCATTTATTTAAATATGCTTAAAACTCAATATCACGCAATTAAAATTGACTTATCAGGATTATTTTGGTCTTAAATATTAATTATAGAACTGAAATTGTAATATTTATTCGGAAATTAGGTGATTGAATATTTATGGCGGAATGGTGAACAATTCATGTGTTTATAATCTTTCACTTTATTATGTATTGTGTTTAACTATATTATTAGCGATTAGTTCCCCTATTATTTATGACAATATGCAGTCAATCAATGAAACATGCATGTATTAGTATATTTGGAACTAGTAATGTATTGTTAATTATTGAAGATGATTGAATTATGGAATTTTTTTCGAGATATGTTATTTCGGGGATCAGATTTTGCGATTTTGACTTGGATAGAGTAGTTGCGATTTGTAAATACATTTTTCAAATTTGATTCAATTTCGTTGTTAAGATAATATGTATTATGTTCATTGACATGTTGATGCATGTCTTTTTTTGTTCTGATAAAGTATAAAATGTTTACTTAATATTACTAAGTATGACACCTGCTAATTCAAACATTATTTGAGACATTCTTTTCAAATTAATTATAAATTTTTACCTATAGACTAGTTTGATACTTATCTACATCTCAAAATTCTCACCAACAATTTTTCATTCCCAACATTTTTACTTTAATTTTTATAATTCAAAACAACAAAACGATGTTAAAAAATTATTCTATTTTTTATTTAATAGATAGTTAATACATTTTTGATGTTTAGTTAATTGTTCTTTTAAAAAAATATTATTATATTTGCATTGTAAACGTTTGTAATATAAAAAAAGGAGCAATTAAAATGAATACAAAATTTTTAGGTAAAACATTAGTAGCAAGTGCTTTAGTATTAACAACATTAGGAACAGGCTTACATTCTTCATATTTAGGATTAGATACAAATAAAGTTGTTAAAACAGCTAAAGCAGAAGAAAATATGACAGAAGGTCAATTGTGGAAAAAAGTTAAAGATTCTTTAATTGATTCACAGATTATTAGTGGTAACAATGGCGAGTCAGTTAAAGTAACTTATAGCAATGGTACAGGTCAATCTAATAGTGTTGAATCAACTGGTAATCAAACTGGTGATGTGTTTTCAACACCAAGTAACTTTTCAAAGTTAAATAATATAAATATAACTAGACAAAATGTAGGAGAAGAAGATTTCAATAAAGTTTTAAATGGAAACACCACTTGGAATACTCTTACTGAAAAACTTGAATCTAAAGGTTTAATTACAAAAGGTCAAAAAGTTACAATCCACAGTAATAGCACAACAGTTTCAGGAGTGGTTGGAGAAAAATTGACCAATTCAAATGATATCAACCTTGAAAAACGCTTCATCAACAAAATCACAATTGAATAAACCTTAAACTCAAATTTCCTTAATTCATAAAACCTTAATAACTAACCCTTTCTTACAAACCACCTAGCCCATAATAAATTAAAACGTCATTTTTATTTCAAATAGCGGAAAATAAAAAAACCATTCCGCATTAACTTTGGCAAGTTGGAATGGTTAAAAAAATATTTTAGAAGCCAGCGTTTGGCTTGCTTAGACGACATGTTCGCGCATGTCGTCTTATTTTTATATTTATATAATAACACGCAATTCAATAAAATGTCTAATCAATAAACCTCAATTACATTCAAATTCAAAAACTTTGCACCTAATATTCATCGCTTAAATAAACATTACGTTTAATTAACCAGACATTGTCAATCGCGTCTAATACCCCTGTTGTCCGAATACAAAATTATTTTGTATTCATATTTATCTGTTCTTTTTCCTCCCTTTTAAACGCAACTAAATTTCTTTTACCATTAGCGCCCCAATCTTTAATCTTTAATTGTTCTACCGCTCCATTTATTAAATCCTTTAAAGAGTAAAACTGCTAATAGCAACGTGATAATAATATAGATCGCCAATGTTAATGTAATTGGTATACTCCCTTCGATAAACATATAAACGTAACGTGTAGCATATGTGATTGGTAAATAGAACCACGAATGATCTCCAAGCACTTCTAATCCAAAATAAACGTTAAAAATAAACATTAAAACTCCGACAACAATAGCCATTACATCTTTAATGAAAATACTAAAAATAAAAAGTAGCAATAATATAATTACATTGAAAAACAATGATACGCCTATAAACATAAGTGTTATTTTCATATCATGTGAATGCCACAATAAATTAATTGATGCTAATAGAATACATATGGCTGTATTAGTATAAGTAAAAATCATTGATGCATTTAACCAATTTAGCCTATTAGCTTTTCCTAAAATATGATTAAAGTGACCAATATTTTCTTCAAAATTGATAACTTGATAGACGTTTATAGAAATTAATAGTGATGTAATTGCATTAAAACTCGCTGTAAACAAACTAATTTGTCGACCATTCCATTCATTCACGTTTAAATACCAATTAATAAATAATATAAATAGTATGGTTACAATAATAGGTACAAATGTAAGTGCTTGCTTAGAAAATTTCAACTTACATGACTTTAATTCGTTAATTATCATTTTAATCGCCAACTTTTCTTATTATTTAAAAATGTTAATATTGCGAAAAGAATGATGCTTATAATAATCGAAATATATACGGCATTGAGATCATTAAAATATTTTGAGTTATGATTTACAACTAAACCATTAGGTAATATGCCAAGCGTTACAAGCGGGATTCTCTGCATGATCGCCCATGGCAACACCCAAAATAAACTTTTCAATGTTAAAAATATGACACAAATGACTGATAATACTAAGTTTATTAATATTGATACGAACACCCCAAAGTATCGTGTTAATAAAAAGTTGAGCGGTATCAATGGTAGAGATACAACATACATAAATAATATTGTCACCAATAACAACATAGCATTAACCGGATGCGGATTAATAATAAGATCACCTATATAAGCAATAATGTATACTAAAAAGCAATGTACCAAAAATGCTAATGATAAAATGGCAATCTTTGTTCTTATTTCTTTTGTAATTGACCAATTATTACTTAAGTAATAATTAAATGATTTATTTCTCATTTCAATTTTAAATAACGAATTACAAGCCATACATAATACAATTGGAATGAATGCAATTGGCCAAATATTAAATAATAATGTTATATATGGTGACACACTATTCGCTGTTCCTGAATTACTTTTGGCGAATAAAACTGTGAAAATAGCAAAACAAAGAAATACCAGTGGACTTATTAATAATACATACATACTGAAAGAATTTTTAAATTTGATACCTTCTATCTTTAAATGTATCATTTGTAATCTCCTTTCGTTATTTTGAAGAATATGTCTTCTAAGTTTTCATCTTTGTTATTTCTTTGCTGGTATTTTAGCTCACCTTCATGAATAATACCGATATGATCTGCTAAAACTTGGATTTCAGATAAAATGTGACTTGAGATAATGATACTAGTACCTTGTTCTGTTAATAATTTTAGAAGTTCTCTAAGTTCTTGTATTCCATATGGGTCTAAACCATTAGATGGTTCGTCTAATACTAAAATTTCTGGCTTTTTAATTAATGCCATTGCAATTCCAAGTCTTTGTTTCATACCTAAAGAAAAGTCCTTAACCTTTTTCTTTTTATCGACATTTAAATTAACTAAACTTAAAACATTTTTAATTTCACTGAAATCTACACTTTCATTTAAACACACGATTTTCAAATTATCTTGTGCACTTAAATGGTTATACGTCGCCGGTGTTTCTATAAGTGAACCAACTTTGTGTAAATCATTGCGTTTCATCGGTTGATTATCTAATAATATCTCTCCAGAATCTTGTTGAAGTATGCCACATATAATTTTCATAAGTGTCGTTTTACCGGCTCCATTAATACCAAGTAATCCATAAACTTCGTTATTTTCTAAAGTGATATTAATATGCTTTAATACATCTTGATTTTTAAACCGCTTCGAAATATTTTCAGTAACTAATTTTGCCATAATCAAAAACTCCTTTGATTTATTAACTTGCTTTTTGATTTGTTACATTTAATGCTTTATACACATCAAGCTCACCATGTCCATACCTACTAAATGGTTTATTATTCTTAGATGTCCCATGCTGATATAACAATTCAATCGCTTTATCTGGATGTTTTTCAAGATGATATTTATCAATGATTAAAGCTAGCACTCCCGAAACTTTAGGTGTGGCTAATGAAGTTCCAGCTTGATAAATATATCTTCCGTTATTGGCAGTAGTTAAAATGTTCTCCTTATGCATATACCCTTCATTCATCCATTTATCCTCACCAAATTGTTTTAAATAAGCAAATGATCCTCCGGGCGCAACAATATCTGTATAATTCATACCAAAGTTGGAAAACTCAGATAGATTACTATTTTGATCTGTTGATCCTACTGTAACGACATTGTCCATAGATGCAGGAACATCTTTCACTTCGCCATTACCTTGATATTCACGCTGTAAATTTAGTTTCTGTTTGTCATTGACATCAATACCATCGTTACCAGCTGCAGCAACAACGATAGATTTTTTCTTCTTGGCGTAATTAATTGCTTTCTGTAACGCATCGTATTCTACTTTTTCATCTTTTCTAAAAGTTTGATGGTCATTTTTGTCCAAAACAGTATAACTACCAACACTAATATTGATGACTTGATTTCCATCATTTGCAGCTTGAACAATCGCTTTTGATACCCAAAGCAGTTCTGTTTTTTTACTACCAAACACGCGATACATTGTAAATTTATTATTCGGTGCAACACCTATTAATCTACCATTAGCACTCGTTTGACCTGACACCATCGTGCCATGTCCTTTTCTATCATTGACATCGCGAACATCACCTGTTTCTTCCGGTTCAGTCCCTCTAAAGCCGTTTAAAGGTACTAAATTTTTAGAATCAGTCGAGAAATTATTTTTCAAATCGTCATGGGTTTGCATCACACCTGTATCTATGATTGCTATTTTGGTGTTTGCATGTTTTGGCAAATCATCATACGATGCTCCATTTTTTGTTATTTTATTCATATCCCATTGTCTTGAAAATAATGACTCATTTGATGTTCTGTCTATTGTTTTCTCGCTAGTAATACAAGTTGAACATGTGGCATTGATATATTTAATATCATTTTTATAGTTTGCTAATGCATTAGCATGCGTTTTCGTCATTTTAATCTGTGCCACATGTAATTCCGGTATATTATAGACAACGTTTAAGGCATTCTTTTTAACTAACTTGTTAAATGTTGCTGTATTTTTGTATTCAACACTGTAATATTGTTCTTCCGACGCTGATGCAGTACTCATTGTAAAAGAAATTAAAAGACTCAATATTATTAAATTATTAAGCACGCGCTTTATGGTTTTCATCTTCTTATCTCAAATGAATTCCAGAACTTTATATGGTTCTGGTGCGACAACATTCTTTTTAAATGTTTTTGACGCTAATTCATAACTTTCTGAAATATTTACTGGATATATTGATACACCATAATCTTTTAATAATCGAATATTATTTTGAGTAACTGGATTTTCCCACATGCGTAAATTCATATTTGGAAATATTGAGAGTTTTTCAAAAGCTGTATGACAAATAGTTAGTAATAAATTGTCACATATACCGTTTGCTATTTTATTAATCGTATTAGATGTCGCAGGTAAAATAATAATCTTGTCATGTTTATTTGCTATATCAACATGATTTAAAAAAGGATTGTCAAATTCGTCATAATAGTTATCACAAAATTGTTTTAATATTTCACCGTTAATAAACTTTCTACCATTCGTTGATGCAATTACATTTACTTCATCAAATTTTGATTTCAATTCAATAATATAATGGCTAATGTTGATACTATTTACTGAGCCACACAAACAAATCAATACATTTTTTCCCATAATATACGCCTCCATTCAGCTGATTAAAAACGCATTTGTCCAATTTTTTTCATTGAGAATATTTGTATTTTGCAATGTTATCAATGTTAAATAGACTCCTAGTTCTCCTTCTAAAAGACCTACTTTCTGACTTTTAAATACGCCTTCTTGATTCTCATTAATGTCTATAAAATTCACTAGATGATTTTCCTTATAATGAGAAATCAGTTTATTTATTAATTCATTTATATAATCAGAAACTACATTTGATTCAAAATGCAAATTCATGGTCGTTAACATTAATATTTGTGAAGATAATCCATGACAAATAGTAGGACTTATTAGATTTTTCTCCTTATCATTTACAACTTGTAACATCACTTTTTTAGACGTTTGAATAATTTCATCATCTTGTAATGCTTGGCCGATTAAAAATAACGTCGTCATCACACCCGTATTACCATAACACCAGCCATTCCGAATATAATTGAAATGATTACGTTCAGAAATCAAATCGTAACGCTGCAACCATCGATCATTGCAACAAAATTTTTCATCCACAATAAATTTGTACATGTCTTTTAATATGTGCTGATGATTTTCAATCGTAATTCCTTTAATCACGCATAATGCAAATAAAGACATCGGTCCTAGCACTCCATGTGCAAGGCCAAGATTGATATTACCTTCA
This sequence comes from Staphylococcus sp. GDB20D11A, assembly GCF_016893255.1. NCBI lineage: Bacteria > Bacillati > Bacillota > Bacilli > Caryophanales > Staphylococcaceae > Staphylococcus > Staphylococcus sp. GDB20D11A. The sequence continues at coordinate 89,974 of NZ_JAFEPJ010000006.1, read as the reverse complement.
GTAAAATAATTTTTATCAGACTCTAAAAATTGACTTTCTTGTGGGACTACCCAGCTATTTTGAGAATATTGAATGTCTTTAAAGTATGTTAATATACTTTTTAACGCTTTAACATTTGTGGCGTTTGCGTCTACCCGATTTAATAAATATCGCCCTATCCCCGCTAAACCACTGATAGTATCATAATTTAATGGATTTAATGGTTCTTGTAATATTTGATCCATTTTATTTTCTATTTCATTCACAATGACTTCATCAATATTATTTAATATATTTTGATAATTCCTGCCATTTTGTGATGCTATATCCATTGAAAATGCAATTCCTGAAAGTCCACCAAATAGAGAATGATTATATTGATGTTTTTGTAAGTATGGTGCTAATTTCATGATATACTTATGCACGATTTGTTCAGTATTTGTGTTGTATGCTTTTTGATAGGCATCTAAAAATAATATTAAACCTGGAATGCCATGTGATAATGTTACTGGTTCAAAGTAATCTGTTTCAGTTGATGCTTTTGAAATAAAATCATCTACTTCTGAAATCTCTTGAAACTTTTTCTTCAAAATTAGATTCAAATCAGTCATTTTTATCACCACACCAATACTTTTGAGTTTTAACAATTTCTTTTACAATAGATAAAACAAATCTTTCTTGGTCCTTATCAACGCCAAATATTCGATTGCAACGCATATGAATTAAACTGCCAATAATCCTTGACCTTTTCGTAGCTAAAGGTTGTTTAAGACCTTTATTTAATTTTCTCAAAATTTGGTTGTCATCTTTTAAAATTCGATAAATATCACTATAGTGTTTGGCGATGTTTTCGAAATTATTTTCAGGATTACATATAGTTACGAGTTCATTTTTAAAAGGTCTAATCTCTTTGCTTTTATATGAGGTAGGTACATAGTTATTAACAATTTCCATACGCTCTTCATTAGAAATTGACAACATTTCAAATAAATACATTATTGAAATAGCAACAATAAATGGTCGCTCAAACTTAAAATCATTGTCAATAATATTGACAGCTAAATTCGAGTCATATTCAAAAAAGGATTCTATTTCATCAATCGTGTTTTTACCGCCATATCTAAAAAATTCTGGCTCATATGATACAATTTCATAATCTGAAACCTCTGTCGTTTGACAAATAAATGATAACCAATCTTTCAAGATACTGTATATTACATTATAATTTTCGTCATTCCTGTATAACCTCAACTTTAAAATGTCACTTTGTTTGATATAGCGCATTAAAAAATATTGATCTATATCTCCCTTATCTTTAAGATGTTTTACAAATGGATACAAATTGTCGATGATAAATGTATCTTGCGACGGCTTATCGATATGAATATGTAATGCAAACCAGTCTTTGTCATATTCAATATCTGTATTTTTATATTTTGGAATTTCGATTTCGGGTCCTCGATAAGATGATTTTTTATAAATTGGTGTAACAATTTCATACACATGATCATTCTTTGATTGAGGTAAAAATGATTCTACTAAACGTACACGTTTATGCTTCTTATATTCTTTCATCAATAAATATCTATGATTAGCTAATGATAAATTTAGTAGAAGCTTGTTATCTCCATAAACTAAATTCACGATGTTAGGTATATTGAATTGTTCTTGATATTTCAAAAATTGTTGATCCCATTCTTCATTTTTAGGTAAAGGTAATACCATCTCGTTAATTTTCCAATATGCTGGTTTAAGAATGACATTTTTATATCTGATTCGTGGTGAATAACTAAATGAATCAATACTCACATCATTCATAGGTTCAATGCATTTCACAGATTCCATTGAAATTTCTCGTAACAATCGATATAAATTACTTTCTTTTAAAAAGTTATACATATTGTTTGATTCAAATAGTACCCTTTTATTTAGTTGGCTAGAATATAAATATAATTTGTTAAAGGTAGCACCAACATAAATATCATCTAAGGTAAGCTTATACTTTGAATCACTATTACTACTTCCTAAATTCAATGAATATTCGTATGAGTCATGATTAGTTAATACATTATGATTTCTCGGATATTTCGGTATGTTATTTATAGAAACAAATTCTACATTGTCATCATGCATCGACTTTTGATAATAATGCGCTTTTTCATGTTCTAATTTTGCTAAAGTTTCAGTATCAATTAAATGATGAAAGCGCCCAAATGTAGCTCCTGCATTTAACGAAACTGTTATAGGACTAATAACAATGAGTTCATTATACTGATTGTAAAAACGTCCTAAATAAATTTCAGCATAAACATCTGCACTCATTGGCGCATGATAATGATTGATTTCATTATCGTTAATCAATGTCTCTACATCTTTTTCATTTATGACTATCTCATCGTTATTTCTCAAGGCATGTAAAAATTTTTGCTTAAGCATTACAATATTATTTTCGTCGCCTTTAACTTCATTATAAATCGATGTTCCAAATCCTGTGATATCCGAAAGTAAATCTTTAACATTAACAAGTTGTTCAAATCCATACTTTTCAATAAAACGATTGTGAAGAGCTTTCAAATCTGTGAATCCAATATTATTTCTTGATAAAAGCCACAAAAAGTACGCTGCTTCAGATATATTTGTTGCTATATCTTGGTGTAATTGATTGTTAATCATGTCAATTTTGGTATCAATTTGAAGATAATTTTTACATTTGAATAGTGCCTTCATATGCTGAATAATGTCTTTATATAATTTCTCACCAAATCCAATTTCTGTTTTTTCATAAGCTAGTATCAATTTCTGGATTTCTCTAATTTTTTTCACAAAATTATCATTATGTAAAGAAAGTTTAGTTAAAATATAATTTAAATTATCATTATTTGATAACGGTGGTCTGATTGTTGAATATATAATTTCCTTCGAGACAAGATTATGAATATATGCTTTTACTTTAGAAATATCATGAATTTCAAATTCTTGATTTATCTTTTCAGCTAAATTTGAAAAAGTAATATTATTATTCGTCACAGTGATTTTGATAAATACGAGTAATTCACTATTTTTAATGGAAAAAGATGTGTCTTTATTGTTATTCAAATAAATAGCACTTTGTTCATTTAAATATATTCGATCATTGATAATATGTGCTTTACTATTCCAAATAACTTTCAAATTTTGATAATATTCATCAATACTCTCAATATAACTAATCAGTTTATACAACCATTCGCCATCGACTTTCACATATTTTTGAATACTATTTCCAACTTTAAGACGTGTTGGTTCATTTACAAAATGCCCAAATTAATACCACTTAATAATCCAAATGGCGTTGGACGTGTTGACATTCTAATTAAATATTTTAATAAACTTTCTTTAGCATCTCTAACCTTCTTGTTATCGCCATCAAAATTTATTTCTTGTAAAGTACGATATAAGTTAAATGTTGTTGTTAGGATTGATTCTTTCATCTGAGCATTTAATTGTAAGTCGCTATATTTAATTTGTTCAGTATTTAAAAATAAATTGAAAAATTCAACTGATAATAAAGGTGTTCTAATCATACAAATACTTGACGGTTCGTAAATTGTGTTCATTTGTAAGCACCTCACATATTTGAATAGACAAATAGAGCCCTTTCAGGCTCTATTTGCTATAGTCTTAACAGCAGAAGCTATTAAAACTACCAGTCTTACCACAACCAGGAGTACAACCAATGAAACTAGTAATACGTTCGTCACCCGCTGAATCAGAAGTGTCGTTTTTCGCTTTTACTTGTACGTCTAAATCAAGAACATTTTCCATAGATAATACCTCCTATTAAAAGTTGAAGTTAAGGCCCACTTCAATTGTCATATTATCTCTTTTAACACAACAAATCAATAAATTATATAATTATATTTTGTGAATTTTTTGTAAACGCTTATTAATTTATCAATACTATTTTGACATTTAGATTTTTGTGTTTTTTTATTACTATTTATTTTCACTAATTATTTTACATCTAAGTTCATAATTTTAAATTTATTGATGAATTTTTTAATAGATTAATCATTTCATTTATACAAATACTTAGATATTTTTATCTATCAATACTATTACGAATTTGGAGATGGCTGCTTGAGATTAATTAATAGATATTTATGCAGTTTTGTTCTATTTATACAAAATTTAGAAAATAATAATTGAAGTTATTTTAAAGATGAGGATATAAACATATAATTTCAATGACTTGATTATTTTCTTAAATGACATGTTCTAAGAGGGTCAATATAATAACCAAAGCTTGTCATTACTTATATGTAAAGATAGAGGCTAATTACATAATCCTAACTTATTTAACAGGAAGTCATGAAAACTATATTACAACTAAAAGTATAACTTTCCATCACCAAAGTCAGAATGTGTTGAAACACTCAACTGATAATATAGAAGGCTAATTATAAAAATACCTGACGATTAGTAAACTGTTTCCCTTTTTAACACCTAATATATTTAAAAAGACAAATAGAGCCTTCTCAGGCTCTATTTGCTGTACCCTTAACAACAGAAGCTGTTAAAACTACCCGTCTTTCCACAACCAAAGCTACATAAAAAATGGCTAGTTATTCTTTCGTCAGCCGCTGAATCATTAGTGTTGTTATTTCCTTTAACTTGCACGTCTAAATCAAGAACTTTTTCCATAGATAAAACCCCCTATTTAAAAGTTGAAGTTAAGACCCACTTCAATTGTCATATTAATCATTACCACACAATAAATCAATGAATTTAATAATAATTATTTGTTATTAATTTGTAAATCGTCATTAATTTTATGGTACTATTGTAAGTTTAAACAAATAATGTAACTTCTATTTTATAATATGTTGTGAATATTTTTTGTTTAACTCTTAAATTTCGGGTTTAACTTCCTATATTTCTAACAGTTATACTCCAGGATTAGTTTCTTTAGAATCCGTACCGATTAATTTAACAGTATGGTTTTGCCAGTCAACTTCATAAGTAGATGTAAACGTTACTGTATTTTGATTTTTGTAGTTATTACCAATCCAGTGTAGTCGATTCCATTGATTAGTATATCTATCCATTTCTCTTTGGTAAGTTACTTTGATTTTAGATTTTTTTGTATCATTTTGTTTATGAGAAAGTACGCTTATAAATTCTGGGTTAAAGTTACCACGCGCCAATAAAGGCATTTGATGTGTTGGCAAGAAATTTTGACCAGCATTTGAACTACTTTGTCTACCACCTAAAAACAGTTCATTACCATATGTTGGGTCATAACTATCTCTACCATATGGTCCCCAACCATTATTCATAATTTTGTGCGCCTCAACACCCCAGCCAATTGATTTATGATTTGTTTTTCTATCAATCGTAGTTCTGTAACTTTCCTGTTTATAATTTATCGTTTCTGAAAATGATTTTGATCCATTCAATCCACCTGATAGGCCGTTAGATATATTAATATCTCCACCATAAGAATAACCTAATGTTTGTTGAACTTGGAATTCTTCATTTTGATTTTTAGGTGCATAGTCAACAACATTTACAGCATCATTTGACTCTGAACTAACCGAAACATTATACTTACCGCCCCAATAAAACTGTGAGTAATCGTAATCTTTTGGATTAGGCTTTTTATAACCTGAATTAACGTTTCCGGCTGCCTTAAGTACTAACGTATCTTTGTCATAACTTTTATCCTTAATGAAATTAAACGTTAAAATTTGAGAAATATTCAATTTATCATTATCAGATGTTGCTGTCGTTTTGTATAAAGTGATTTTATCGTCTACTTTTTTCTCGCTAACAGGTGTAATATGTTGAGCTGCATCAACTGTATTCGATAGCATAAGCAATGCAATTGATGTAGCAACTGATGATTTGACTAATTTCTTCATTTTCATATTAATTATGTCCTTTCACTTTAATTTCGTGTGTTTTCCAGTTAACTTCATATCTAACTACAAAGTTTCTATTTACAAATGCATTATGCTTTCTTTCTGCGTAAATACCAGTTCTAGGGAATAAAGTCGCATATGTAATATCTAAGTTTCTGCCATATGAAATTTCAAATTCACTCGTATCACTTGAACCTTTTTCATGTGATAGTGTAGTGATAAATGATGGGTTAAAGCCACTTTGAACTAATGGTGGCAATTGGTTATCAGGCACGAAATATTCTCGTGCTGAACCTGACGGACCATTTGGACTTTGTACGAATAAATATCTATCATGCGCAGATTTTTTACCATCAGGCGTAACAAATTCGTTTGCTTTAACACCCCATTTAACAGATTTTGAGTTTTACTTGTCTACTTCACTGACATAACTCTTTTGGGTATAACTAATTGTTTTAGAATAATTAAATGAGCCATTGCCACCTATAGATGGTGCTGACTGGAAATTACCTCCAATGTTATATCCTAATGTTTGACCAACATCAGTAGTTTCTATTTTATTTTTAGGAAGGTAATTGATTAAGCTAACATTTGGATCTTTAGTCGTCAGTCCTATATTATATTGGAATGGCCAAATCATTCGTTTAGTTAATTCATATCCACTACCCTTCACATCTGAAAATGAAGTTCTGGAATTGATAAAACCTTGCATTTTAACAATTAAAGCGTCTTTGTTATATTTTTTATCTTTTACAAAGTCAAATTGAACATTTTGAGTAACGCCCCATTTCTTACTACTTACATCCTCCGTACGTTTGATTACTTCAGCACCATCACCAATATTTTCAATATTAGTATTCGCTCTAGATTCTTGAATCGGAGATGCTAAAGGCGCAATCAGTCCTACTGACAAAGTTGCAGCTAACATTTTTTTCTTAAACATAAGTTTCACTTTCTTTCTATATAAATTTTTAATACAAATTTATTTTAGATTATTTCACTTATTTATAAAATTAACTGTTCATTAAAAATAAAATGCTATAAAATATTAAAAATGACACAATTTATTCATTTATGATGCTGAAAACCGGTCATTTTGGCGCAACCTTCATTGTATTTAAATAGTTCCCTTTATACTCGAACAATATGATAAAATTGCCGACACTCAACTTTTTCTCTATAAAAATCAAAACGAACTTTAATCAAATCTTAAAAAATAATGTTTGTATTATCACAAATAATCAATAATTTAATTTAAAATTAACTGATTATTAACTATTGTCCGTTAAATGGAGATGATTACTTCATATACTGTTATAACTGAATCAATACGTATATTTACATAATCGTTAACCAAAAAAGTAATGGCCCATTTACAATTAATAAAAGATAAGATGAGAAAAATCTCCTAATAAAATAATATTTTTTATTAGAAGATTTTCGTATAATATAATCATATATGGTAAATATACTGCCAATGAGTAAAAAGTACTTCAATAATGCTGTAATACTTTTTTTGTGAGAGAGAAAAAATGATTGAACAATTCTTTCTAATAGTTTTAAAAATAGTAAATTACTATAAAAAGTTAGAAATACATGGTTATATTTCATTCTTATATTAAATTTATATCCATCATTTAAAAGAAATTCTATTATTGGAGGATGCATAATGGAAACAGAATTATATAAAAACCTACTACATAAAATAAAGATTTTCGAAAATAATGTAATAAATATACCTATGATTGGGGAACAAACAAAGCATAAGTTATTTCATATAATAGATGATAAAGAAAAATTCACTCTAATTATTAACAAAGGTGGTCGTAGAAATCCACTTAACCTAACTATTTTGCTAAGAAGTAATAATTATAATTCTAATATGATTAGGTTTGATGTTAATGGTAGTGATCATGCAAATCCACCAAATAATGAAAGAATACCTACGCCACATATACACATATATACTGAAGAATATAATAATGGTGGTATTGCGATCCCATTAAAAGATATTGAAGATTTAGAATTAACAGATGAAATTATAGAATCATTAGACTTCTTTATGAAGTATACTAATATAAAACACGATAATGTTATAATAGAATCAAGATTACTGTAAAAGAAATGGAGGGATACTAAGTGAAGACTATCGAAGAAAGAATGAACGAATATTTCAACTGGTTAAAACAAAATTATATCTTCAAAGAATTAGATAGTTCTACAGAAATTACTACTCCCTTTAAGAATCATTTGAATGATTTTATTAGAATATATGCTGATACACTACCTAATAATGAAATTTGTCTATCAGATGACGGATTGACGATTAATGAATTAGAAATGTTGGGTATTGATATAAACACAAAAACGAGAACTAAACTTATACAGAATATTTTAAATCAATTTAATTTAAAATTAGTTGATAAAGAAATTACAGCCGATGTTAAAAATGAGAGTTTTGCTCAGTCTAAACATAATTTAATTCAAGGCATATTGAAAATTTATGACCTTACTTTAACTACTAAATCTAACGTTACAAACATATTCTATGAAGAAGTATTTGAATTCTTATATGACCGAGAAATAAGAGGTTTAGCACAAGTTTCTGTTTCTGGAGAATCAGGTTTAAAATATTCTATTGATTATATTGTTTCAGAAACAAAATCACAACCAGAAAAACTAGTTAACTTTACAAATAACTTAGATTTTAACAAAATAACTAATGAAGCTTATATTTACCGTGATATCAAACCAAACAGACCATCCAGAAACAAATTAGAACCTATCATGTTAATAATTGTAAATGATGTAGATCATCCGATAAATGAAAGAGCACAAACTGTAGCAGAACATGAGAACCTTGAAATTTTAAAATGGTCTAATAAATCAAAAATCATTAAAACTTTAACCTCATAAATTAGCAGTAGTCCCTTATTCATATTCTTTAATTTTCAAATCATATCGTGCAAGTAAAAAAGTAGATACTTTTTTATTTGCACGTTTTATTTTAGAACAAAAAGAGCAAGGTCAACGAATCAGAAAATCTTTTTCTTGAAACGTATTTGACACTTGCTCTTTTAAGAATACTAACATTTCATTGTATTTCTGTTAAATTAACGGAGAATGAATGATATCTTTATACTAATAATCTTAACTTTTTAACATATAAAATTAATACATTGTACTAAAGTTTCAATTATTTTATAATTATATAAATGAATCGTATACACTTAGTTAGACAAATCTAAGAATTTAGATATTGTTTAATTATAAAACTATCGATTCACATAAAAATAAAAGGAGATAACAGTATGACGAGATTATTCAGTCTATTACTAGCTAGTACAATGATTTTAGTCGCATGTGGAAAAGCTAGCAATGAAAATAAGGAAATGGAAGACGAAAAAAAAACAGAAGTCAAAAAAGAAGCTAAGAAAAATAATGATAAGCCAAAGAACGAAAAGAAGAATCAAGATATAAACAAAAACAATAATGAGCAAGTTCAAAATGTCAATAATAAACAACCAGTCTTAAATAATAATAGTAATCATAACAATCAACAACAAAGCAATAAAAACAATTACACAGTTATAGAAAACGGGAATACAGTTACAGAAATTTATAATGGGAAATCACACACAACTACAAATAACCCTATTAGAGAAGGATATGTAGAAGGAGAAACAGACCCGATATATAAAAGAGAGTATAAGCATTTTTATACACCTGAAGAAGCTCAAAGAGCACAAGAAAATAGCGATCAAATTTTAAGAGAAATGGGTCTCGAACCAGAAAGGTATGAATAAAATCAAACTAAATAATTTCGGGTAGCCCGCCTACCCTTATTATTTTTTTGCCGATTTTGAGGAGGAGAAATAAGATGGCATCATTTACTATTACAAAAAGAAAGAATAAAACGTCGACATCTTGGCAATACGATTTGAAACATCCGTCTTTCAAATCAGGAAAGAAAAGAAAGTCGGGATTCAAAACTAAAGCAGAGGCAAGTAATGCTGCACAACAATTGATTAGAGATTTGGAGGACGGAAATAACATTGAAGATAACAAAAAATTTAAAGAATACTACAGTGATTGGATAAATATAAAAAATAAAAAACAATTATCCAGCAAACAGTTTTATTGGTACAAAAGATCAATTAAGTTATTTAGCGAGTTTTTTGGGGAAAACATGTTAGTAAAAAATATTACTCGAAGCGAATATCAAAGGTTTTTAAATAAATACGCACAAGGTCATACTGACGAGACCGTGAGAAAGGTTCACGGTTGTTTAGCAAGATGTATCAAAGACGCATTATATGATGGTTATTTTAAAAAAGACCCTACCTATGATGTTAATATCAAAGGCACTGAAAAATCTAAAGATGAGAAGTTTAAATATATAACGATTAAAGACTACTTAAACTTACTAGAATACTTTAAAAAAAGAGATGAAGAAAGTTATATCTTTCTGTATATTTTAGGTATTACTGGTGCAAGATATAGCGATGTTATCAATATGACATACAAAGATTTAAACAAAGCAAATGGTATAGTTCATTTACCCGGAACAAAAACAAAGAATTCAAAACGAGACGTAGAAGTTAATCCAAGAGATATTATGCGTATAAATTCAAAGTTGGCTAGATTGCCACGTAGAATTAACGGAAAGCTATTTTCGGTTAGTCATACATCAGTGAGCAAATCATTTAAAAAAGCAAAAGAAGTAATAGGATTAAATAATGATAACATCACTCCCTATTCACTTAGACATACTCACACATCTTACTTACTATCAAAAGGCATACCGATTGAATATATTAGCAAACGATTAGGTCACTCTACAATATCGCAAACGTTAAACACCTATTCACACCTACTTGAAGAACATAAAAAAGAGCAAGGTCAACGAGTCAGAGAATTATTTTCTTGACACCTATTTGACACTTGCTAGAATAAAAAGCTGTTAAATCAAGGTTTTAAAGCTTATTTTTACGGAGAGTGAGGGAGTTTTAAAAACCTATAACAACGGTCAATTCGAGTTATTAGGAACGTTTTAGGGACGTTAATTTCCATACAAAAATAACCACGTCAATTAAGACGTGGTTTTTCTAATTATTCATTCTTTTTAAGCTTCAATTCAATATCGTTCAATTCATTTTCGAGCTCATGGCGTTCTTCCGAAGTGAGTTCTAAATTTTGCAACATACCTATAATGCTTGCCCTCTTAATTAATAGGCTTTGCCTTTTGTTATCTTCGTCATTAAAAATATCAATAGCGAAGTTATAGAGTAGCTCAGCATTTTTCAATGACATGTTGTCTAATGATCGTTCATTTTTTCTCATTCTGTGTATTGTGCTTTGTGGCACTCCTGTTTGCTTAGATATATGCAAACTACTCAAATCACTATCAAATAATTTTTGGATTAATTCCCTCATTTAAACACCACCCATAACAATATGATTATTAAGCTCCATGCAATGAATCCGGATATAAATTCTTTTTTGGTTGATTTTCTGATATTTATTTTCATATATTTTTAATGAGAATTATGTTATATTTTTATTAGAGAGGGGAAGAAATCCCCTCATTGACTAGTACTCAAAAGCAAGTTCAATTTGCAAAACGACCAAGTTTATTTTGATTGAACACTTTATGCTTTTGGGTGCTTTTATTTTTATTCTCATCTTGCTACCTCCTATACTTATATTATACTATGCCTTTTGCTATAATGCAACGCTTTTTATAAACTTTTTTCGTTTTTTTTGCATAAAAAAATAGGCAAGTACCGAAGTACCTGCCCAGAAAAGGATCATTCACTTTTTTATTCTAACTGATTTCTCCCCATAAGTCACCTAATATCTGATTAGGCGGGGCAGAACCATTCCATGTTCTAATAGGTAAGTAATATCGTTGCCCCTCCCATGTATATCCTACCCAAACGTGGCCATCTTGTAACATCACTTCTGTATAATCACAGTATCCGCCAGGTTGGAACTGATAACCTACTGGGCATGATAAGAATGGCCCTACTTTTCTCACTGTGATTGGTTGATTGCCGTTTGTGAATCTAGCACTTTCTTCCATGTAGTAAGTACCATATTTATTACGTTTCCATGCACTTGCAACTGGTTTGACTGTATTACTTGAAGCGCTTGACTCGTTTGAGACAGTGGCAACCGGTATTTTACCGTCCATATACGCTCTAATTTGCTTGATAAAATAGTCTTTTAACTGTAATTGTTTATCTTCCGGCAATAGCCCGCGAGTTATTGGGTCAAAACCAGTGTGTAAAACCGAACTTCTATGAGGGCATGATGTTGAAGTAAATTCATTATGCAATCTGATTGTATTTCTGTTTGCTGGTAATCCCCATTTTTTCAACAATCTAGCGCATTCTTGGAAAGTTGCCTGTTCATTTTTTAAGAACGTAGCATTATCTGCGCCCATTGATTGACACACTTCAATACCGTAATAATATTTATTGCCTACTTGGTTAGCAGTATGCCAACCTACTTGCGATTCATCTAAAGCTTGCCAAACTGTGTTACCTGATACATAACTATGCGCAATACCTGCCTCTAATCTCGATAAAGGTGCGTTAACTAATCCGTTGCGATACGCTTCTGCTGTTGCCCCTTTGCTTCCTGCGTCATTATGAATGACAATACCTTTAGGATTACCACCACGTTTAGGTAGGTCATAACCTTTAACTACATCTTTGATGATTTTAAGTTCTACCGCTTTAGGCTGTGACGTAGTTGTTTCCTTTTTAGACGCTTGTGTAGGAGATTGAACTGAACGTGGAGCTATTTCACTTTTGAAGTTAGGACGGATAAACCACATAGGGAAGTCATAAGCATGTTTTCGTCTTGTAACTTTTTCCCATCCCCAGCCGGGCTGTTCAATTCCGTCAGTCCAGCCACCGCCGAGCCAATTCTGCTCATATACAATGATATAATCTAAAGTTGCTTCGATAACCCATGCAACGTGACCATATCCAGCACCGTAATTACTACCGAATACAACCATGTCGCCGGGTTGTGCCAAGAAGTCTGGTGTATTTTGGTAAACAGTAGCTAGTCCGTCAAAATTGTTGGCGAATGGAATATCTTTTGCACCTACACCTTTTAGAAGTAATCCAAACAAAACTTTCCAACCAGCATTGGCATAATCAAAGCATTGAAATCCATACCATAAGTCCACATTGAATTGTTTTCCCTCAGAAGTTTTCAACCACTCTATAAACTCTTTTTTAGTTAGTTTTGCTTGCATTGTCGCCACCTCCATAATGATATTCGTTCACGTCAAAACCAACCTCATTAGAAGCATCTGTAAATGGCTGTGATGTGTCATACTCTTTCGGTGCTTTTGCGCTTAATTCCGGTGTTAAGCTAGTATCTTGTGAAGTTTTCCAAGTGACTTGTTGTTCTTCTTTGCTACTATCTCTAGGCGCTTGATATGTCTGTGCTATAGATGAATCAGCAACACCTTTTGACGTCGGGTCAGTAATAACGCCAATACCTGTAAGTAACGTGAGGATGGCGCCTATAATTGCGCTAGCTTGATTTAATTGAGTAGATAAATCTAATCCGAATAAATCCGTGATTTGCTTGATAAATAGCAACAATGCACCAACTAAACCTGTTAATACTGCTTTATTTTTAAATCTCAATTTCCAGTTAATATCCATTTGTTTGCTCCTTTTATCCAAAATAAAAAGCCAACCTCGAAAGGTTAGCTTTAAATTAATGTGTTTGCGTATGGTATTTCTGTTGTTCTGTAATTCAGTTTGAATTGCCATTCATAACCAGCTTCAATTGTTTCTTCTTTGAATTGTTGGTTATAAATCTTGCCCATGTCTGCGTTTCTATGCTCTATCCATATATCGCCTTTTATCGCATTATCGTCGATTAAAACTGGCTCATTTTTGAATATAGAACCATCTTCTAAGAATAGATGTAATTTAGGTGTCAAATTACTTTCTTTGAAGTTGATTCTGCCTTTTTCGTCGTTGATTCCGATTCTGACATAAGCTGTGTTTTCGTCTTCCGTGTAGAAGCGACAACCTATGTCGCCGATATCAACATTTTTGTTATTTATTCGCGTTTCAATGTCTTTTATTTTGTACATTTACACACCTCTTTATTTATATTTATCCCTTGTGAAGTAGATACCTTTTAAACCGATTTGTTTATATAGCTTAGCGATTGTACTTGCTTGATGTTGGCACCACTCTATAGCAGTAGCGTATTGGTGCGTAGCTGGATTCTTAGGATTCCATCTGATTCTGTACAGTGTATTTTGTCCTTTGTTGATGTAATCCTTTCTTACGAAGCTAGCACCGCCCATGATTGCTTTTGCTGGAGTTGTCCAACCTTTATTCCTTGCAAACGTCATTGCGTAGTTAGGATTGTTGTCGTAAGCGCCAATGCCGAAGTAATTATATGCACCGTATCTACCACTAGCGAAGTTACTTGTTCCGTATCCACTTTCTAAGAAAGCGTGCGCGATCAAATAAATTTCGTTAATGTTGTTTTTCTTACAAGCTTCCGCGAATGCTTTGCCTTGTCCGTCGAGCGTTCCTTTTCCTTTAAGTATTTTGTTAAGCGCACTAACTGAAATGCCTTGATACTTGCCTAAATTAAGCATTTGATAGCATTGTGTGTTACTTTCCCATATTCGCTTAACATTCATTGCCGAGCTCGTTTGTGCTCGTGTTGCATTAGCCCAGCCCCATGTATGAGATTTTTTCGGGTTACCCCTAGACATTTGTCTATCCAGTGCTTGCTGGAATGTGAATGGACTTGTTTCAGTAACGATGCTTGGTTTTTCGTCTGATGGAGTAGGGCCTCGTGTGGACGCACTGTCAACTGATGTTTTATCACTAATTCTTATTGTTGTTTTTGTCGTTACTTCTTTTATATTTTCTCGTGTCAATATATCTCGTTTAATGTATGTCTCAAGCATTTTCTTTTTAACTTGCTCATACTTTGCGTTATCCGGTATACCTTGCTTAATCAAGTCGTAATTAATTAAATCTTTCATACTACGCCAAATATTAGGGTCTACCTTTAACGTCGTTTCAGATAAGTTTTTATCAATCCCTGACAATAACCAAACACCACGTATTAACGCTTGTATTTGATTCAATAAGAATTGTCGTTTGCTATCTGTTTGACCACCACATACTTCAATAACTAGCCAATTAGGGTGACGCGGGTCATCAAAATTGGTTGGTCTAGCAAGCCATGTAGCCTCTCTATCGACATATAAATGCGGTATTTCATAATCGCTTATAAACTTATTTCTTTGCGTATACAGTTCGTCTACAGAACGCATATGCATTGATTCTTTTATATATAATCCTTGAATATCTGAGCGTTCATCACCCATTACAACTATATGATCAATGAAGTGCTCTTCTTTATCTAAAACATTGCTGTAAGCAGTGTATTTTACTGTTTTAACTTCTTTAAATTGCGGTTTCTTCGCTTCGCCAGTAATTGTTGAGTCATTGGCTTTTGATGCTGAACTTGTATCAGTACTACTAGGTTTGCTAGTATCTTTTGAATATGGAGGCCTAACAAAGCCTGTAACACTTACATAAGGGTGTCTTACTAATCTTCCTGGAGAACCTGTCCAACTATTAGAATTAACCCAGTTTTGGTCAACGCTATAAAAATAACTTTTATTAGATGGTCCTACTACTATTGCGGTGTGTCCGTCCGAACCTATTCCGTTGCCAGGGTGCCAAACTGCGATGTCTCCAGGTTCCGGTACAAATCCAGATGAATAACGATAGAATCGGAAACCCTTAGGATACCTGTAATTAGCCATATCCTTAGCATTGCCCCATGTTACAAAACCCCAATATCTTTTAAAAATAAAGTTAGGTGTATCCCAACATTGCGTTTGTATTTAATTTAACGTCTTTCCCTGTATTGATTTCTCAACGCGCTTGTATAACGTTAAACCGCTCTATAAAAAGAGCCTCATGCTTTCACATGAGACTAGACTATATCTTAATATTCATTTTTAGCTTTTTTATACGCTAAATACGCTTCTTCTGCAGTTTCGTAAACACCTAAGTATATAAATTTTTTGTTTTTGTACAATTGAGCTTGATACTTATTTATTTTAGGTTTAAAAGTGACACCAGTATATCCTGTTTTATTGTGATATTTCCTGCGATTATTTGAGTTTTCTTTATGGCTTACCCATCGACAATTTGAAGGTTTATAATCATCGTCATTATCAATTCTATCTAGTTCAGCACCTTTGAAAGGCACATCTCCCATATCTTTATAGAATTGCATAAAGTCATCTTTCCATTCATCACAAACCTTTATTCCCCTACCACCATACGCATTATAAAAATCATAATTATGGTTATAGCATCTTTGTTTCATGCCTTTCCATTTATGATAAATTAAAGTGCCTGTCATTCCGTGTTTTTTATGATGGTTATCTTTCGCTAGACAACCACAACTTTTAGAATACCCGTTTTTCACTGCAGTACCGATCATAATTTTTTCATTACCACATCTTGTACATAAGCATTTATATAACTTCTTTTTATGTTTATTTCTACCATAAAATTCCAATACTTTTAAATAATTAAACTGCATACCCACAATGTCCATTTGACCACTCCTCGTTAATCGTCAAAAACATTGTATCACATATGAATATTTAATGCACTGTCTACAAATTTGTAGCACTTAGTCGTTGAACGTTCCTCTACTGTTACCATAGAGGCTTCGCTGCTGATTGCCCAATTCTTAATATTTTTTAACATTCACGCTTATCGTTGCCAATTACGTTGTAGTTATTAAGACTCTAAGGGTGTTCCAGCAATTCACATTATTTTTTTACGTGGAACCCTTAATTAAGCACCACGATAACCGTCTATATTAATCCTCTTACCAATATTCGACTTTGCCCACTCCACCACTTCACTAGCTGTAGGCTTTCTAGTCTTTGGGTTAGGTAATCCCATGTATGCACCTCATTTCAATCAAAATAAAAAGCCAGTGCCGAAGCACTGACTCTTAACTGTTATTTACATTTACCAAACCAGAAGCACGCCCAGAAGCTATATCCTAAAATCCCTTTAAGCATGGTAATCACCTCCTTTAAATACCAAAAATAGTTCTTAGTAAAGCTATGACAATCGTACTGAAGATAGTCCCTATCAAACCGAGAATCCACATCTTGATGTCTCTAATATTTTTAGCATTTTTCTTTTTGTTTTTTTCATCTTCAATCTTATCGCGCCTTAATTCTTCGAATTTTCTATCTAACTTGTCATAAATTTTTTCTTGTGTTCTTAAACTGTTTTCAATGCTATCTAGTTTTTTAAACGTGTCTTTAGTGTTTTCTTCTAAGCGTATAATTCGCCATTCGTGCTCACGTCGTTTGATAAAACCAAACACTACGCCACCTACTTTGTGTTAAATTAAATAGCCACAAGCATTACACCTGTGACTTTTCATCTTTTGTTTCTGGGTATTTTTCTCCAGTGATTAATGCATACTCTTCTTTGTCGATTACACCCATATCTACATACCACTTAATTTGTTCGTTTTTGTAGCAACCCCACACATAAAAAGTTTTAATGTCCTTGAAAGTTGGATAAATCATCTTAATTTTCTCCATTTAAACGTCCTCCTCTGCATTTGTTTTACCAGCTTTTATTTCAGTCAACTGTTGTGTTAACATAGCGTTTTGTTGCTTTAATTCCATCGCCAAAATGTTTACTTGCGTCACCTGCATTTGCATACTTGCAACCATTCCGCGAAGTTCCTCATCACTCAAATCTGTTGCAGTTTGTTGACTTGGTGTGTTCGAATCATCTTCTTTTTCAAAATTGTTGTTGTATTTAATTTCGCCGTTAGTGAATACAAACTTTCTAGGCTCGAATTCTTCTTTAAATTTAATAGGCACATTGTTATCATCTACATCTAAACTATTGCGTAATCCGCCAGTATTAACGTATCCGATAACTTCGTTTTTATCGTTTACTGTGATTTTCATTATTTCCACCCCTCAATACGTTTAATAGTAATTTTGTTTGCATTTGCACCAGAGCCCGTACTTCTACCAATGTCATATAGGATATCAACGTCGATTCTGAATGTAGTATTGCTAGTTTTAGAAACAGAACATTCATATAAGCCACCACCGTTGCCATCACTATCAACTAGATTTGTTTTAGATATTACTATGGAATTTGGCATAGATGTTAAACTGACTTCTGCAAAAGTGCCTCCAGGATAAGTACCTGATATTACTAAAAGAGAATAGTTTTGATATGATTCAGTTAAGTTAAGTGTTGTACCAACCCCGTTAGCCGCGCCATCAAATAAAACCGCTTTTTTATACTCATTTGGTACAGTCCATTGTGAGTCTAATCGACCATTTATGATTGATCGTGTATAAACTTTTTTTGAGTTTGCAGGCGTATAGTTGAAAAATTTGTTTGTTTCATCTTTAACGAACACAGATAAATACCCCTCATAACTTTCAACGCTACTTGGTAAATCCGGCACTCTTGTTGCATAGTAATTACCTGCAGTTAGATAACCCAAATCGCCTTGCGCATTGTTTAAGTTAACTTGAATTGATTGACCGTTAGGCTCAGTTAACTTATGTTGTTGCCAGCTAGTTGTTCCAAACTTATCATCAACATACTGCTTGGCTTGATTTAAAGCGTTGTTAGAAGTTTCTTCAACAAATTTCTTCGTTAATTCTTCGTCAACTTTTTTATAGAACGGATACCATGTGCCAGCAATTTTATATTTTGTGTACTCATCGTTTGAATCATCTGGGTGCCATGTAGCACGTGCCGTACTATCATCGACAACATAGATAACTAATACGCCTGATTTACCTAAAGTATTAGGAGCTACTGGAACTTCAGAACCATCATCAACACCATCTTCTATGGGTGTATCAACAGTGCCTATATCTTTAAATGTTGGCGCGTCTGTTGCGCTAGTGATATGAATAATCCTAGATGTATTAACTGCGCTTAAAATAGCCTCTATGGACTTCTCAGATGATTCAATCGCTTTACCGTAATCATCAGTAATTTTAGATTTTTGCCAATTTGTCGTTGAGTTGCCTTTGACAAGATCAGCACCAGTGATTTGTTGCTCAACTTCATTCACACGCGAAAATATCGCTTGTTCTTTTTCAACTATTTTATTGAATTCAGATGTAACAGCCTGTGTTGCACTATTTTGTGTCGCAGTAATAGCTTGTATAGCTTCGTTTTGCTTGATTTCAATTTGTTGAATGCCTTTTGTCGCACTATCATTCACTTTTGCTATTAACGTTTGTGTATCAACCATACTTTGCTTTAATTGGTTAAAGTCTTTACCGACAGCTTCGATAGTATCTTGAATAGATTTGATATAAACAAGCTTTGTTATGCCATCAAACCCACTAACTAAATCATTTTTGATATTGAAACTAAATTGACGTTCAACAACTACGTTATTACTACCATGTTGCGTGAAGAATGCTTGTGCGTGTACTTTACCTGCATGTTTTAAAAATTCATTTGGTATCACATATTGTAATCGACCATTTATTGCGTCTATTATCGTCAATTCATCTGAAATATAAGCGCCTCTATCAACGTTATAATCATCGGTTTTTAACACGATGGAAGTTTTAACATGTTCAGAACTTATAGATAACGGTCTGTTATTCTTAGTTACTGCAAAATTTAAGACACCAGTTCCTCTATCTGATTCATAGAAACTGATGTTTGTGTCAATAACTGGATTATATTGTGATGTCGTTTGTAACTCGATTAAGTTATCATCTTTCGAAAAATTATCTACCACCATTACTTAACCTCCTCGCCTTTTATAATGCTCCAACCGCTATTGCCACCAGTTCCAAAGTTTCTAACTAAAAATTGATGCGCAGATGCAAAGTTGTTACGTCTTAACACTTGTGTTGTGTTGCCTGGTGTGTTTGATTTTACCTCTAACACCCAACCTGCAATACCTTTAAAGTCTTTAGGGAAATCAGTAAACCTCTTTGATTCTTCTGTAGTGATATAGAAGTCTAAGCCAACAATTTTTAAATCAGATAGCTTAGTAATGCTTTTCGGAATATGTTCCCAAAAACCTGCACTCTGTGGGTTAAAGTTCCATGAACCATTGTTTTTCTTGTTGAAAATGTCGACAACACGCTCAAATTTGAGCATATTTCTACCTGTACTATTTCTAGTAAGTACTTGTCTTAAAGCGCCGTTATAGTGACCAGGCAATACATCAAAGAACCAACCTGCATCCCTAAATTCTTTAGGCAATGGAAAGTCTAGCGCATTTTGCGTATCTTGAGAGTATAAGTAATAGTTACCAACTTCAGTAACATCACTTAGATACGCTGGGTTTTGCACCGGTAATGGTTTAACACGTCCGCCTGAATCAGTCATCGATACTTGAGGTGCAATGTTTTTTAAGAATTGGTTTACACCTCTTTGGCCGATAGAATAAATTGAGTGATGTCTGTTGTTACCTGGTCCAATAGTTACCCCGATTAAAAGTGCTTTACGTCCTGTTTCTAGATCGTAATACATATCTAGACCCTCAGCCTCTTGGAAATCTCCTTTAAAGTTGTTATTCACACCGCCTATATCGATACGACGTTTAAATAACAATTCTTTCGTTTTGATATCAAAGCCTTGTAAGTAATTAGGATTAGCCGGATTAGAATCGCCAGTGTACCAATATAAGATACCCGCATCATAAGCAATACCTTGCATAGGTTGCGTACCTGATGTGTATTGCATAGGGATATCCATTTGGTACAGTACTTTGTCTATACCTTTATCAATATCGTCAGCACTTCTTACTTCAACAAAATTTAATGCGTTCTTAGCTTGTTGTTCAGAAGTTTTATATTCACGTCTAAAAACCATTAAGTTTTCTATAGGATTATAAATTGCTGACGTATATCTATCGTTAAATACATTTGGCATAACGTCTTGCATTTCGTTGCCATACGTCATTTCTCCGCTTCTGTATTTAAAGCGTACAAACTTGTTTTTGTTGTTAGCGTCTAACACTGCTGAATAAACCCACAACTCATTGCCGATATATCTATAGGCGTTGTGTGTGCCGTGTCCGCCATTTTTAACTAGCAGTCTATCAATAAATTGTCCGTTAGGCTTCAATCTAGATAACATGTAATGATTGCCTGGACGCGCTTGTGTCATGTAAATAATTTTTGTTCTAGGGTCTACCCAAAATGATTGCATTACTGCGTTAGTATATGGCGATAAATCTGTGATGAATTCCGGTTCTTGCTCTTTTGGTTCAAATCGGTATTCTGTCGCTTGATATTCTTTATAGTGTTCATCTACAGCTTTCTCAACCTTTTTAGTGAAAGCATCTAGTGTTGAATAATCATGATACAAACGATCTTGCAATGTCTTATGATCATAACCAGTATTATCAACACGCGCGTCTTTTACTTCATTGATACCGTCGCCGTTATGACCTAGTACCATATTGCTGAAACGGCCGTTTAAATAAGCTAAAAAGTCTGAGACACTACCATTCAAATATTTAATTTGGTTAGCTGTGTGCGCATATATTTCTTCTTTTTGATGATATATAAACATCTTTTCAAGTTTGCTCATTCCATTATCAAGTAATCGATAGTTGTACTCGTGCTGAGCAACTACTTTTTCACCAGTGATAGAATGCAAACTTGTTATTAATCCGTAAGCCATTGGTTGCCTCCTTTAGTCGTAAAAACTGTAATAATCCTTGATTAACTCGTACATAATAACCTCGTGACCTTTTTCGTTAGGGTGTAAGCCGTCCTCCATGCTCGCTTTCCTAAAAGCTGGATTGTATGGCTTAAAGTAATCTGTGTGATATGCGTCAAACACTGGTACATCTAACTCACTACAAGCTAATATTTGAGCGTTTACATAGTCCTCAAGTGTTAACCCTAGTTTGTTTTTGTCCGTGTCTTTACGGCGTATCGTTGTGCCACTCATTGGGCATTGCCTTGTAGCTGTCATCACTAGTATTTTTGAATCTGGATTATTCTTCCGTATAACTTCAATTGCAGAACAAAAGGCACCGTAAAACGTTTTTGTATCCGTTTTATCAGTGCCTATCGGTACGCCTGCCCAATAACCGTGTAACCAGTCATCATCAGTGCCTTGTAATATGATTAGGTCTCCTCTTATTTGTTCTGCTTGTCTATAAATGCTGTTTTCTACCGCTTCTTTACCTATTGGAACTGTTGCCATTGTTGCGCCACCTCTTGCAAGATTAGTCGTTTTGGCTTTCAATTTCTTGCCTAACATTTCTGTGAAATTAGTTTTTGCGTGCGACCCTCTAGCTACAGAGTCGCCAATCGTTCCAATTGATTTGATGTTTCTTATACTTGATTGACTAGTAAAGTCGTACATGATCGTACCATTAGCAGTTGTAACTGTTTTAGTATTCATCTTATCGACTTTAGCGTTTATTTTTTCATTCTGCTTAACCAATTCATTATTTATAGATAAACTAGCATTAACTTTAGCGTTTAGTTCTCTCAAGTACTTAGCCGGGTCTGACTTAGTTGTTTTTACATTCTTAACATAGTTCGTAGCTTCATGGATAGCTTTTCTATATCTGTCACGCATTGTAAAGTCGCCTAATACTACATCTTGTTTGATGATGTTGTTATATGCATCTCTATGTGTAGTAATCTCGACTATTCTCACTAAATCGTTATAGCCTATAGTTGGTTCAGCTACTCTTACGACATCGCCAATTCTAGGGTTAGCCTCTGGAAAATGCTCAGGCTGTGCTACGAAGTCCAAAGAAATAGAAGCAGTGACACTTTTCTTTATCACTAGCTCCATTGATTTTTTCAAAACATCTTCTTTTTTTATACGTCCATCTATTAACGGAGGCGCTTCCCTTTTCCCAATAAGTTGTGCTAATGGGTGTGTGAATTCGAATTGTAATCCAGCCTCTGTAAAGGTTTGTTGACCGTCAAAGTCGCCATAACCTCTTATATATGTGTAGCATTTCGAAGCATCTTCTTGAATTTTGACATTATCAGCATTTACACCTGATTTGATGTAGTAATCTGCTACTTTAGATAATTCATCATACAAGTGAAATGTTTTTGTTTTAGCGTCGTACTCATATTCGAGATGATAGCGTTCAAGTCCTTTTTTGAATATCTCAAGTCTTGTGTCTCCCTTGCCTAATCCCTCGAACTTTGATGCGTCAACCTTAGTGTGCAATACGTACTTATAACCAGTTCCTTTAAATACAGTGTTAAAAAACTCTACGCCAGTGAAACTTTCGTTATATTCTTGGTAAATCCTAGAATTGTTTAGATCATCTAATTCTTTTTGTCTCGCTTTGATACTAAGTTTGATTTTGTTTCCAATCGTTGATTTATCAAGCATTACTATTACATATTCATCGAGGTCATCTTCCCCCTTTATATTTGTGATAGTCCACATCTTTGTAATAGCGCCGATTGCGTCGAAAGTGCTGGCATTTTCTATCATATCAATGTCTAACGTGCTATCTTCATTCAATTTTTCGTTTAATTTTGTATTAACATGAATCGCATGACCGACGCCTTGCAAACTTTTTAATAATACCGGCATATGCTACTCCTTATCTGTAATATAATTTGTGTCTAAAGACTATCTTTTTCATAAGTCTGTTGGCTTTAAAATGATTCCAACCAGGATACAACACCGGTTGTTCTAACGTCTTGTTGTATAGGTCAATATTTAAATTGCCTCTATATGTGTGCTTGTTATCAAAAATGATTTTATCGCCTGCTTTTAAATCGACATCTTTAATTACTGAGATGTTTCCTTTATCCATATAGAAAGTGAAACCGTCTTTATCATCAGCTTTAACATCTTCGGCTAATTCAATTTCAACTACATTGAATTGGTTGAACTGTGTTATCGCTACATCTCCGTTGTAATAAACATCTCCAGAACTCGTATTATAGAATGTCATTTGTCTACTTCTATCATTTTCATTTAGTGCTATTCTGTCCGGAACTGACCATTTCTCTAAATCGTTATCACTTTCTAAATCAGTGCTATAGCCGATACTTTCAAAGAACGGCAATTCTGTCGTCTCAAAGGTCAAAGTGATTTCTCCTGATGTCTTAGTTGTGTCAAAAGATACTTCGCTAACTAATCCAACGTATAGTTGTCTACCGTCAACATAATCTAATTCAAATTCTTGTTCTAATGGTTCGAACATATTTTCAAATTTGATAGTGTTATCCGGTGTCGCCAATTCTCTTAGGTAAAAGCGACCATAAAACAATGTTTGAATGTCCGATTTAAGATGTGAGGCATAAGCAATTTTAGGTACTTCATACCTCAATCTTAATTCAACTTTTTTATATTCCTCTTTAGCGTAATTGTGAAAACGTCCATCAACACCATCTAAAGGCGAATAATTCCTTTTGTAACCCGAACCGATAACATTGTAATCAAGCACTCTTAAGTGTTTGTAAGTGTGAGGATTGTCACTGACACGATACTTCACACCATTTTTAATAATTTCTACATCATGGGCTATCAATAAACAAACCTCCCTTACATTAAGTTGAAACTACCATCTTTTGCATCCATATCGTCAATGTGAGATTTAATCATGTTTAGATCGCCCTCGTTTCTAACAGTTACATTAACAATAGGTCTGTTATTTTCTTTCATGCTATGTTGCACATCGTTTGTCATATGACCGTCAACGCTTGGTGTTAAACTGTCGTTGAATCCATCTGTCAACGTTGAACCTAACTCACTAGTGAACGTTTTACCGAAGCTAGTAGCCATTACTTTAGCTTGTGATACCGCTAAACCTTTACCTAAACCACTACCTCCACCGTGTCCACTTACAAACGAAGTTACAGAGTCCCACGCTGATGAAATCGCATCGCCTACCGCGCTCACTACTTTGTGCGCGGCGTTAGCTACACCCTCAGCTACTTTGCCTATTAATTCTGCTCCGGCATTTAAAAAATCGCTGAAAAAGCTTTTAATCTTATCAAGCGCGTTTTTCATGCCGTCGCCTACATTTGAGACAACTCTTTTAAATCCATCAGCTACTTTACTTGCGAAACTTATAACTGTATTCCAAATATTAGAAACCCATTCGGAACCTTTTGTGATAATAAAGTTTAGTGCTTGCCCCATTTTTTCAGCTACACTCGAAGCCACTCGACTGAACCAACTTGTAACAGTGTTCCAAATACTGCTAACAAAATTAGTGATTGTACTCCATATCTGTGACCAACTTGTACCAAACATAGAAAGCGTTCGATTCATTACGCCAGTTAAAAAGCCGATAATTGACTCCCAAACTGATTGCATGTATTGCCAAATCGTATCAAGTACATTGGTAACCGTAGTTTTAATAGTCTCCCAAGCACCTGAGAAGTCGCCAGTAAGCAACTGAATTAAAGCAGTGAACAAACCTACTATGATTTGGACTGCTACGGATATCACTGTTCCTATGGCTTGGAACGCAATTGTAATTAAAGTCCACAAACCTTGTATGATATTCATAACATTTGTAATAATGCCTATTACTAAAACACCTAAGACTTGCATGAATATTTGTCCTAATACTTGCAATATAGGCATTATCGGTTGTAAGGTAGATTGGATTTTGCCCCACAATTCAGTTAACCAGCCAACCACACCTTGAATCGCACCAGAAACCGCCGTTTTAACGCCGTTCCATGCTTCAGTAATAGTATTTCTAAAGTTCTCGTTTGTTTTCCATAAATAAACGAGAACACCGATGAATGCGCCAATTACTGCAATTACCGCTAAAATAGGTGCTGAAATCGTTCCAAAAACACCTGTTAATGCTTCCAAAGCTCCAGTAACTAAACTTGATGTTCTAACGAATTCTAAAATCTTTTCGACGACACTGAATAAACTCAAGCCAAACACATTTGTAAGCACACTACTTATAGCAACAATTGGAGCCATTAAAGCCCAAAATGCACCGCCTAAAATACCCATAACACCAATAATCTGTGCTACTGCCGGATGCGTTTCAAACAACTTAGCAATAAAACCAGCTAAATTAGTTATGAAATCTAACAACTTACTAGCTATAGGAGCCATTGCAGTACCAAATGCTACTAACGCTTTTACGATATTACCGATTAACTGCATAATAGTGGGACCATTCTCTTGAACATAACTTATAAAGTCTTTGAACCCTTGAGATTGTCCAACTTGTTCAGACCACGCTCTAAATTGAGAAGTTAATTTAACCAACCAATCAAAAATGTTAGAACTGTTTTGAGCAAACGCAATCATTAAATTACCAATGCCAGCGAATACATTGCCAAATATCTGACCAATCTTAGGTAAGTTAGTTGTAGTGTAATCAATAAAAGTTTTAATAGCATTCTGACCAGCTACACTATTAGCCCAATTTTGGAAAGCTATAGACATGTTCTGTAATCCTTGGGACATAAATTTGAACAACGGCATTAGTTGAGTGAATATGTTAACTAGTCCATCGCCAAATCGTCCTGCGGCGTTCAATAAATCTCCGAATATTGCACCACCTACGCTATTTAATGCTTCAAATGCTTTCTTAGCTGTTTCAGAATGTTTAACCCAATCTTCAAACTTACGTGCGTTTGCTTCGACCAGCATAGATACTTCGGATAAGAAAGGTTTTAATTGAGACATCGCACTTGTAACGCCTCTGATACCTGCTGACATCGCATTAAAAATACTTGCTTGATTCTCTTTTACAATGCCTTGCCATGTAGTTTTTAATTGATCACTGGCATTTCTAAAGTTCTGCACTTCTTTTGTTACTGCCAATGTGCCATCTTTTACCATTTTCAGTGCAGTTATAGCCATTGCACCGAAACCAACTGCTCCAACACCAGCTACAGAGAACGCACCAGCAAGCCCGATGACACCGCCACCTAATACACCAACGGCATTAAGTACTGCCATAATAGCCGGAACTAATCCAGCAATTACTGGTATTAACGCTTGTATACTAGCAATCATTAAACCTTTGACTTGTTGTGCAAAGATAGTACCGAAAGTTCTAATATTTGATGCGATGCCATCCATTGTTGATTGATACTGATCTAACGCTCTTTTACCAGCAGTCAATGCTACTTGCATTTTTGTCATTCCAGTTGTATCAAAGTCTAATTTCACAGTATGTTTGCGCCAACCAGCTAGCATCGCTTTAGAAGTCGCAACATTTCTTTTTAATCCGCTTGCGTCGCCGTCAATTTCAACTTTTTTACGTCTGATATTCGATAGTTCTGCTTTAACAAACGATATGACTTGTTTTACTTTGCTAGCGTCTGCATCAATATTAACTTTATGTTCTCGCCATCGTTGAGCCATTGATTTAGCTCGCGTTAACTCTCTTTGGTAGTCTCTTATGTTAGCTGTAACTTCTGTCTTGATTTCGTCCGGTATATCAGTCTTAGCCATACGTTGCGCAGTTCTCATATTCCTTTTAAAATCACTGATTATAGCTGTAATACGAGCCAGAAAATTCTTTTCCATGCCTAACCTCCTTTATGACTTGTTTTTAAGCTGTTAAGGAACTTGCGAGTACCTTGTTTTTGTATTTCTCTTTTACGTTTGTTTTTAGCTAGCTCACGCTGTTTCATTTTTTCATATTCGTCTTCTTGACCACGAATAATATAATGTTCTCTTTCGTTCTGCCTAACAAAACGTTTTAGTGATTTACCGGCTTGAGCGACTGCATTATATTGAGCGCCGTACAACGCAATGTCCCTTTGGTCAATCAATGCTTGTCTAGCGCCTATAATCCAGTCATTCCATTCTGCAGGTAGCATGCTCATTAGCTCGTCGTTACTCATATAACCTATGTAACGACTGGTCATCTGCCTTATTTCCGAATAGTCTAATAAGGTGCTACGGTCATGATTTCTTTGTAGTTGTTCTTCATCATCTCGATACCAGCTTTCGCGCCCTCTTTCTCGTCTTCTTTGGCTAACGATGGCGCTTGGTTCATCTGTTTCCAGAATAGACGTGATTTCTGCTTGAAAAAACCGCTATTATTCATTACGTCCAACGCACCTTGCAAAAGATTTAACGTGTCGTTTTCTCTTTCGATGATTTCCATGATTTCCGCTTCAATATCTTCTCTTTTAGGTGCGCTTTTACCTAGATAAGCTGTTGCGCATTCCCAAAAGTCTACAATTGCCACTGTGTCACGTTCTAATAAAGCATTATAAACGTTAGTAAATCCTGAAATCGTTTGTTTTCTACCTTTATTATCTTCTTGTTCAGTTGCAAACTTTTTAGCAGTTTTATCGAACATAAATGTTGCTTTTGCTTTAACTTCTTCGTTGTTAATTGTTAATGATGTAATTGGATTAAAAGTTGTTTCAGTCATATTAAATACCTCGTTTATCGTTATTTTGTACAAAAAAATAGAGGGCTAATGCCCTCGTTAATTACATGCTTAAGTCGCTACTGCCAGCAGTTATTTTTTTAGTTCGGTTTTCATAACTATCTTCGTAAGCGTTCATGTCTTCGAATTCAACAACTGGAGCCAATGCGCTAGGGTTAAGCCATTCTTTTGGTAAATCGTTGATTGTACCGTCTGCACTATTGAACTTAACTTTCGCTGTGATTTCGATTTTGTTATCTTCATCATCAAATGACCATTCGTGCTCTTCGATAACTACGTATGCGAATACACCGTGATGTTTGCCATCACGTTTTTTAGTCTCCCAAATCCAAACACGTAACTGTTTGAATTGTTTAACTGATTCTTTTAATGCTAATTGTCCTTTATCTCCCGGAACGACATCAAGCGTCAACTTGATTTCTTCTTCGACAGAGTTACGGCTATAATCTTTCTTACCGCCTTGAATAATTTCAGCAAGGTCATTACTGATAGTGTGCCCACCCTCTGCTAAACTACCTAAAAGTGTTGCTTCTTCGATAGTTAGCTTTTTAGCTAAATCTTTATCAGCGATTTGGAGAGCGACAATATATTTATCCTGCGCCATTCGTTACACTCCTTTGTAATGTGTTATGTCTGTATTTAAAAACAAGCCGAATGATACCGTGTTTAGTGTACTGATCTATGTCAGTAATCACTTCTTGTGTATCAATTCGACTTTTAATGAATGAATAATAATCAATTTCTATTTCGTTGTTTAAAACGAAGCCTAAAAATTGAATTATTTGCGATGCTTCATCTCTATTACGCGCTTGACTATAAACATGCAACGTGATGCCGACATCTTCGACCATGCTCGTGGTCGTTTCTTTGTTAGTGACGTTTGTTTCACCCACAACGATATATGGGTAAACAGCGTCTTTCTGAACGCAATCAAAAACCCTACCGTCCAATTGTTTTCGGATAATAGGGTTACTTTTTAATTTGTTATATACTTTGTTAAATAAGTACCGTTCAACTGATACCCACATATCTTAACCACCTCATGAAAAATACTTATTAAAGAATGCTCGTCCAGCGTCTATTGCCGGCTCCCAAAAAGGTTGAGCATGTTGCCCTTTAGTAGTGTGCCACTTACCGTTCGCATCTTTGTACGACCACGGTATCTTTTTCGCTCTACTACCTCCAGCGCCTGTTGCATATATACCAGTACCATAATTGATATATATTGCGTATTCACTACCAATATTAATAACACCAGTAAAACCGCCGTCTTTAAAGTCCATTGTTACACTTTCTCTAAGATATCCGGTATCAACTGGCATTAATGAAATGATTGTATTGTGAATCTTAGCAGTAGTCTTTGCTATACCTCGTTTGACCCATCGCTCCATGTCTCGCTCGTAATTTTCCAACTCTTTTACTAAGTCCCAATTACCATACTTAACCTTTGCCAATAGATCGCACCCTCAATCTAGTTAAATTGATTTCATGTTGTCCGCCTTGGTCGACCGGTTCGCCTACAACTTCGTACGTTTTACCCTCGTAATTAAATAAAGTTTTGTTTGTTATTGGTATGTGATACGGCGTATATAGGTTACGGTCGAAGTCTTTGCTCATTTGATGAAATTTGAGTGTCTCGCTTGATGTAGGCGTATCCATAAATCCTTTAATTGTTTCGTTACTTTTAAAACGCTCGTATTCTTTAGGAAATGTTCCTGCAACTTCAACCTCTCCAATTTCAATTGTGTGCGGAAACTCATCGAACGGATTAAACATATCGCTTACCCCAACTCAACTTACGATAAGGCATTAGATAAGCGTAAGCACTACTAGGTATGTCAGTTACATAGGTATAACTCACAGCGCCCATCGTGCGCGCTGAGATATTGCCGGTTGCACCAAACTTGATACATTCAGCAATAAACTTCTTAACACCCGACGGCACTGCTTTGTCATCAAACTTCTGATTACAATAATCTTCTGCAACACTTTTATATTCTTCAATAAGATATTCGATTTGCTCATCGTTAGACGAATCATTGAGTGAAAGTCCATTAATCATTTTGACGTCTTTTGCGTCCATTACTTAACACCCTCTAAAACTTTGATAAGCTCATCTTTTTTCATATCGCTATAACCTTTAATTTCACGCTTTTTAGCAAGTTCTTTTAATTCTGCTACTTTCATATCAGATAAACTTTTTTGCTCGTCAGCGCTCGCCTCAGACTGTTCTACTTGCTTGTCTTCAACAAGTTTGATAGCGATTAAATTACGGCAGTTGTTTGTTGTAGATAATTCAGTGAATCGTTCTTCTGATACTTCCAAACCATCACGTGGGTAAATGTCTCCCACTTGATATTCATGTCCGTTGTCTTGTGCATCTTCAAAACGTTCGATTACTTTATACATACGTCACTACCTCCTATTACATTTCTAAGCTTCCAGAACCTTTAGTGATTTTCACTGCTTTAGATTCATCATATAAATAAGCTACATAGTGCTTATCACTGTATAATGCAGTTGTTTTTGTTGATGCATCACGCGCTACTTCTAAGAAGAAATCACGTTTCAAGATTAATTTAACTGCGCCTTTTTTAGCTAAAATAGCTGTGCCAGCTTCTAACTTATTAGTACGTACAATGATAGCGCCTAGAGCTTCGCCAAACGCACCTTTAACGATGATGTCATCGCCTAATTCGGTTGCACGTGTAAAGTTTGTTGATGCATCTCCGCGTAATTTACCAGCATCAAGTGGATTGATAAATAAAACCATTGGTTCTAAGTCTTCATCGTTAAATTTATCGATTGCTGATTGTAAACCGTTTAATTTAGTGATGTCCGCATTAACAGTAAGTTTAGCTCCCATCAAAGCGTCTAATACGTCATTATCAACTTTGTTAGCGTGCGCTAAACCGTGTTGACGTACTTGTTCGCCTTGAGGGTCTCCATAGCCACTTA
Organism: Staphylococcus sp. GDB20D11A; assembly: GCF_016893255.1. Lineage (NCBI taxonomy): Bacteria > Bacillati > Bacillota > Bacilli > Caryophanales > Staphylococcaceae > Staphylococcus > Staphylococcus sp. GDB20D11A. Next base: position 58,670 of record NZ_JAFEPJ010000006.1, on the reverse strand, counting down.
ATAAAGCCTCATCTGTAATAGATGTACCTTTAGCGATTTTACGGATTTTAGCCTCACGTTTTTTAGTTTCTAAGATGTCAGTTGGGATTTTTTCGCCCTCTGCAACTACTTGTGCATCTCCGCTATAAACGAATGCTGGGAATGTCAAAGTGTCTCCCGGTTGTCCTTGTAATGTGCTATCTACTTCTGCAAATGAAGCGAAACGCAATTTCTTTTCGAGTTGCGCTTGCATCATAGGCGCTAATACTTCTGGAATGATTTGATTACTTGTTTTAGTAAGTCCTTGTGGCATGCTTTTACCTCTTTCTTTGTTTAATTTTGATTAACTAATTTTTCGAATGTCTCGCGATCGTTCAAATACAATTCGTTACGTTCAGCGACACTCATGTTGTCAAACTTTTCTTTCGTTACACTTGAGTCCGGATTACCTCCGCCTTGTGGTGTTTTTCCTACAGGCTTAGACGGCGCAAATAAATAAGGCTTAGACTCCTTAAGCGTTTCAATCGCTTTGTCTAAACCTTTTACAGTGCCGTCGTCTTCTAATTCAAGTTCATCTTTATTGATGAATGCTAGAATGTCGTTAGCATCATTTGCTTCTTTAGCAACCGCTAACTTAACTGCGTTATTAAGTTGTGTTTCTTTATACTTTGTCTCCCACTCTGAATTTTGATTCTTTAATTCTTCGAGTTCTTTTTGAATCTCGCTATCATCTTTAACAGAGTCTTGCAATTTGACAATTTGTTCATCACGTTTAGAAATCTCTTCTTTTAACTCTTCAATCTCGGTATTCTTGTCGTTCAATCTTGAACGTGGTACCATTCCCGATTTCGATTCGTCAATCGCATCAATTACTTTCTGCTTATCGATTTCTCCGTCTTTAAATTGTCCTAACAATGTGTATAAATCCATTTAAACTACTCCTTTTTACGAGTTTTACGTGCAACGCCACGAAGAATTTTGGTATAAAAGGAAGCAGTTTAACGACATGCTAAGGTCGAGTAGTAAACTACTTTCTTTTACGTTTATATTTCTCCCACTCACGATAAGTCATTTGTGGTATTACTTCGGTTGTCCCGTCATCTTTACGTACTCTCGTTGTACTAGGCAAATCATCTTCATCAATGTAATACATAAGCTTACAACGACAGTTGATGTTTTCTTTTGCACTATTCACACCAACGAACAACTTAGGCGCTTGTCCAACGCAACCACTCGACTTGAACGGTTCGTCTATTTTCTTCTTAGCACCGTCTAGATGCCTGTGTGTGTCTCTTGTACGTGTATCTTTAGTAGCATGCCAATGCTTATACATCTGTAAGCCATTCTTTTGAGCTACTAATGCGCTATCAAGTCCAGCTTGTGACATCGCTCTACCCGCTTCTGTACGCGCTACACGCAACGATTGAGCTTTAGACATACCAATATCATCACGGATTGCTTTAGCTATCTTAGCGTAACCCTCTCCGCTCATAATGCCTTGTGTGATGTGTAAGCGTATCTTTTTCAATACTTCATCACGATGCTTCTGTAGCGTCGGTACTAAACGAATGAACTCGATAGGTTGTTCGATAGCTGATGTGATAACTTCTTTGCTTGGAACATCAAACTGCATAGATGTTTGACTTGCCGTCTCATATAAATAAAGGCTCATAAGGAACTTTTCTATATAAGCATCTTCCTGTGACTTCTGAATCATCTTAGCTACTTGCCTGTAGTCATCAGTCAACATTGTGCCTATACGAGTTAACTCCTTATTGAGCCTGTTATATTTATTGAATTCAGTCCATGTAACATGAACGTCGTCGCTTTGATACTTCTCAAACATATTCGCGATGATTTGCTTTATCTCTTTAAGTCGATTAGCAAATAATTGTTCTATCGGCTTCTCAGCTTTAGAGATTAGACTGTCGATATATTCATCAATATCATTCTGATTCTTTATCGTTAGATCTTTCTTGTTGTTGGGCACCGTCAGCACCTCCGTCATCTAAATTAGGCAGTTGCTTGTTGTACTCCATTTGCTCTTGTTCTATTCGTTCGAGTTCTGCTTTATAATCATCAACAAGCGGAGAACTCTTCACAAGTGTTTCTCTAGATAAATATTGAGATTGTGCAATGATTTGTGATTGTTCGGCATCATTCATCATTCTGTTAAAGTTAAACGATATCTCGATGTCTTTCACGTCCATATTTAAGTTATTAAAATCTATAATAAAGCTAATTAGCTCTTGTATCGCTACAGTTGCTTTGTTCTTAAGTTTATTCGCTTTCAAATCTAAGTTGCCATATAAGAATTTTAGTGCGATACCACTTGGAGCTGAGCCGAATTTATCAGTTTGGAAGTCAACACCTTGCCCAAATTCCATGATATAAGCTCTCATAAGGTCGATGTATTCTTTGGTACTCGAGACCGGCACCTCAACTTGTATAGTCTCTACTCCGCCGTCTCCATCAACATTGATAGCTTTATAATACTTAAGCCCACGCATGAATTCTTCTAAGTCTTGACCCTCATAACCTTTTAAGATATAGATGAGTTCAACTGATTCATCGAACATATTTTGTGCGTCAGATAATCTTTTGTCGATTGCATCGATTAATGATTTGTACATCCATATGTCTGACACTTCTTCAGGATTGTTCTTAAACGCTATAAACGGCACTCTGCCCCAATTACCATTACTGAAATGTGATTGAACATGATTAGCGCCGTAATAATAATCTGGTATTAATCCGCCGTTCTCTAGTACATAATAAGTAACAGTAGCATCAGTCCAAAACTCCACTTTTTCCTCGTTATTAAACTTGTAGTAACGAATGAAAGATTTTAATTCTTCCCTTTCTTTATCAACCCAAATCGGTATAGCTTGTTCAGCTGGAACACGGAATAGTTTCATTTCTCCGTTTTCATTAATGTAAACTTGTAGCCAGTCGATGCCCTTATTACTTGTTGCAGTCAAGATATCTATCAACTTATTATCCCAACGAGTATCTAGCACATCATGAATTACTTTTAAAACATCCTCGTCCTCGCATGAATATGTTACTGGTTTGCTAGCAACATAGCTGACTTTTTGGTCAACAAGGTTTTGATGAAAATTGGTAGTGATGCGCCAATCCGGCTTATCATAATCAATATTGCCGTGCACATCTACTTTTTTCATTTGCTTAATGATGTCGTTATCTTTGTCGTAATACCTTTGTCCTACTGTAATTTTATCTAATTGCTTTCTATGATCATCAATTAATCTAATAATCATTTCCTCTTGTGTTTCGAATTGCGGTTTTAACTGTTCGACGACTTCCTCGCCGTATGGTTTATCCCATGGCATACGAATAATGTTAAACACCTACCTCAATATACTTAGTTTGTTTTGCCTCATATCACGTTCTAGTGCGTATCTTGTTGCATCTATAGTGTGGTTGTCCTTGTCTTCTAATTTAGGCTTAACATTGCCGTCTTTGTCCGTCTCATAGTCTATGTTTTCGAACTCTCTAGCAATATTAGGTGTGCGTCTAGGGTCAATTACAATAGCATCTAAATCATCAAGCCATTGCTCCCCGAATTCCACGCTGTCAGCACCTTTTTTAACGCCTTTAATCTTCTTAATTCCGTGTTCTTGTTTCAATTCAGCGATTGATTTAGGTTCAGCACTATCAGCGAATACCTCATCACTTTGGTAACCTTTCTTTTTAAGCCAATTAGCAAACTCACGGTTACTTATCTGCACACCGTAATACTCGTCCATAGCATAAATAACACGTTTCTTTTTATCATAATGCCAACGTACAAAAGCTAATGGATCAGTAGCATAACCAAAATCGACTGCATTTCTAATGTTGTCGAATGTGTCGTATTGTCTTTGCGGTATTTCTTCTATTCTTAAATTATTAAACGGCACAACGCCACTCCCTATCGCTTCGCCCATATATTCCCATCGATAACGTTGTTCATTACGTTGTTTAGCACTCTCAGCCTCTTGTATAAACTGCTTAGATATAAACGGGTTATTCAAGTACGTAGAGTGGTGTACAAACGTGTTACCAGCTTGGAATGAGCTTTCATATTTTTTGTTAACCCACGATTGCTTACGTTTAGGTGGGTTGTAGCTGAAGAAGAATTTATAAAACAATCCCTCGTCTAACTCTCCACGTAGTAACGAGTTGGTAATCGTTGTAACTTCATCTTCTGTTTTGAACTCTGCCAACTCTTCAATCCACGAAATAGAAAAAGGAAACCTACTATCTTTCAACGACTTCAATCGCTCAGGGTTTTGTGCCCCTCTAAAGATAATACGGTTCCCTCTAGGTATATAAGTTATTTCCATTGGCGACACTTTTACTTTGAATAAGTGTGACACCTTTTGCTCTTCAATTGCCCATTTGATTTGCTCAAACACCGAAGTAGCTAGTGTGTTGTCTGTCTTACGTATAACAACCGCATTCATCGGATATCGCATAATAAGTTGTGTAATGATGATTGATATGTCAGATGACTTACCTGAGCCACGTCCGCCCTTTGCAACGATGTTAAGTACATCTTTGTCTTTCGTCGCTTTCCACAATGGGTAGAAATGTTTAGGTAGCAAGTCAGATAAGTTAATCGATATCGTCATTAAACGTCACCGCGCTCTGCATTGTTATTTCTTGTTTGTCGACAGGATTATAACCTGTACGATCTAAAATATCTTTAGAAGCTTGGAATCTCACAAGCTCACTCTTAGCGTTCAATAAATTAATCATTGTTTGTAGAGCTTTGGGTACTTGTTTTTGCAAATGCTCAGCTTGATACCCTTTAAACCCTTCTCTAAATTTATCGTTAGCTTTCCACCTCGATATAGTAGCGCGGTTCACGTCAATTTGCTCTGCGATATCCATATCTTTTGCGCCAGTGTCTGTCTTTATTTGTATATAAGCTTGTTGTTTCTTCGTTAATTCTAAATACGCGCCAAATGTTGCGTTATTTTGCATATTACTCATCGTATAATACCACCCACTTTATGTTAATTACTCTAGTTATTTAAATATAAAAAATGCCCCTACATCTTGTGCAGGAGCTACGTTCAATAAATATGAAAGGAGGGAAATAGTTATGACTCAAAATGCAAGAATTAAACTACCCACCATATAGGCAGGTAGTAAGTGATTAATAGCGTAACATATCATCTTTTATATGTTTGTCACTTCTCAATCACATCGATGAGAACATCTAATGTGGCTATTACCCCACGTCTTAAGATAATTCTTACAAATCAATTATATAAAATTAATTCACGGATTAAAAATAGTGTCATTTTCGTCATTTCCGTCATTTTTGTCATTTTCGTCACTGTAGTAGATAAATCTTTTCTGCTAACTCATCACGGCGTGCTAGGAAGTTGTTTCTGTTCAATTTAGAGTTAGGCATCTTCTTGATAATTGCATCCCTGTTATAACCTTTCTTCAATAACTCTAAGAAGCAAAAGTCAACGTGTCCTAATCTCTGTTGTGATTGATTTATAAACTCGACTTCTTTTAACATCTGCGCATACCTTTTATTTGCTCTCTCAAGCCTCACAACAACATCTTCAACTTTACTTGAGTTTTCCCCTTGTGGTTTCGGTAACGTTGCTTGTATGCCATACTGTGCGATTGAGTTGCTATCATATTCCGGTATTACATCAGCTAACACATTACACTTCATTTTATGTGTGCCTATCATATTAACGATTGACTCTTTGCTATACATCTATTCACAACCCCCGTTAATCTTCAAAATGTCTCAATCTACTTCTTAATATCTCTATCTCTCGCTCTTTAACTTTCACATCGCCTTTTAACTGTTCAGCTTGCAACATCACACCAAACAATAAGATGACTAGTAATATAATTGCTATGATCAACCACATCATCTATTCAACCACCTCTAAATTCGGTTTATATTTTAATACACGACCACGCATAAATTCAGCATCTATTTTAGCTGAAAATAAATTGTCATATGATTTAGCTTCAAAAACATTACTAGTTGTAATAAGCGTTGTCCTTTCCGCAAACGAAGATGTATATTTTTCTTGTAAATACACACCGTTTTTTAACTCAACGATATATTCGATTGGTCTGTTTTCTTTCTTATAATTTTCAAATAATTTTTCATTCTTTTTTATATCATGCTTTAATTCATCAATCTTTTCCCTCACTTCAATTTTGTCTATATACCTTACATAAAGCAATGTAATTAAAATAAAGATACCGATAGCAACTATTTCCCACATCATCTACTCCGACACCTCCGCCTTAATCAAATCTGACTGATCACTCAACTTTGCGAAATCACTCGGCGCCTCTACATCATCGTTAGCCGTCATCATAATATATACTTGCTCCGTTACATACTTACCTAACTCATACATCGTTAGTAAGAATAATAGTCTTAGTATTTCTTTAATCATTTCCCACACTCCCTTATATTTTCAAACAACTGACCTAATTTAATAACTGCATCTCTTTTAACTTGCGCCTCGTACTTCTCTTTTGCTTCTTCTTTACTCTCTGCCTCAACAACTGTAAACCTTTGATTGCTCTTAGCTCGAGTTATGTGTGTATGCTTACGCCCTGTTGAATCTTTGAATGTTGTGACTAAATATTGCGTCACTTCCCCAAAACCTCCTTGACTCGATCTAAGATGTCTTTACACTCCGCTACTTCCGAAGCCTTTTGCTCCACGTTCTGAAACACTTCCGAATTCCTCCACTTGCTTTAGTTCAGGTGTCCATATAGGCACGATAACCAATTGAGCTAGTTTGTCGCCTTCGTTGATTTGATAAGTTCCATATTGTCTTATGGCGTCACTCAAATCGATTTCTCCTTTAATATCAAAAACACCTGGTGTGATATAACCATTCGATGCAATAGCGTCATTCTTGATATTAATCCCTAAATTGCCGTGATATCCCGCATCTATCTTGCCAGTTTCAATCACTAAATGGGTTTTACTACTTACACCACTACGGCTAGTTAATAGCCCAACATAGCCCTCTGGTATACTCACAGCTACATCTGTTTTAATCACTGCCTTTTCTTGTGGCTCAAGTACAACAGTTTCAGCTGAGAATATGTCATAACCTGCATCCGTCTCATGATTTCGTTCGGGCATTCTAGCAGTTTCTGATAATAGTTTCACTTGTAATGTGTTAGTCATTTTCCTGCTCCTCCTCATATTTATAGACAACTTGACTCGTCATAATCCCTACTGCTTCATCAAGACCAATATCTTCTTTGAGTGCATCTTGCATAGCATTAGGTAAACCCTCAAGTATTTCATCAAACGCTTGCGCTTTCTTATACACGTCCTCAATCTCTTTTAACAATCCCTCTGTGTCATTGCCGTTATACGCACTAGCACTTATAACGGATTGTTCGATTTGTTCGCGGTTATTCATTAGTGTCATCCTCCATAAAAATTTTATTGTTTAATTCCATTCCAAATTTAACTCTTTCATCATCTTTGCCGAATTCGTTTATTAAATCTTTTTCAACGCTCTTGCAATACCTATCCCATGCGCTTGCTTTCTTCTCCAGCTCTTTGTTGCGTTCTCGTAACTTAGCTATATCCACGATAAGCTCATCACGTTGTTTTCTCATCTTCTTCAACCTAGCTTCCATTACGCTTAGCTGGAACCCTGTTTCATAGTTCATTTTGTTACCTCCAGTAACTCCGGATTTTCAAACTTATTGCCTAGGTATTCAATGGCTGGCATTTCACGAACTTCTTCAGCATCAAAAGCTCTCAATAGATGTACGTCGCCAATCATAGTGCCAATATGGTCGCGAGTGACTACGCCTGCAGCATCTAAATAAATGTATGTTTTATCCCGTTCGATGCCCCACAGTTTCGTTGATACGACTTTTAATATATCGCCCTCGTATAATTCTCTTCCCCACAGATTTATACCAATTGACTGCATAAGTTCTACATCTGCCATTTTCTCAGTCTTTATAAACTCCTTTATAACCTTGCCGTATTCATTTTCTTTAGTTGAATAACTAACTTCGCTATTGTGAAGATCCAACGCAACAACCTCACACATCTTTTTTGTTTCGGTGTCCCATACTCGATATTTAGGCATCATTTGACCAACTCCCCATCTTTCCAGATTAACGTCATGGTCAGGTCGTCATTTAAGATGTAGAATGCTTTGGTAGGAAAAATGTTGTCGTCTTCAAAACGTTCGTTCAAACTGATACCTTTGTGTAATGCGGATTTATAGACTCCTTCTTGAATCTCACATACCTCAAGCAACCTATCAAACTTAGTCTCTTCTGTGATTTCCTCTTCATATTCAACTTCGAAAGTGTCATCGGCTTTTATAAAATCTCTCATGAGGCATCTTCTTCCGTCGTAAAGATGGAAATACACACATGTTTCATATCTATTGCCTTGCGGATAAAATTTCTCTCCTCTTACTAATTCAGGGTTATCCCATGCCCACTTAATTAATTCATCTAGTCTCATTTCTTTTTTTACTTTGATTTTCATTTTTATATCTCCTCTAAAATAAAGTTAGTTGCTTCTGTTCCTCGTATTCCAAACCATGTTGCTTTATATATGTTTCAAGCTCTTCAGCTGTATCAAATGTCTTCTTCACACCTTGCCAACCTGGCACGATATGCCCATGAAAGTAATAAGTACCATTCACTACATGGATATGTGCCACTCGCTCGTTATCCTGATATAGATATCTCTTAGATCCGAAAAATTGGTTTAAGTATTCTTTACATGCGCTATCTGTCATGGTCATCACTCCTTTTAACAATTAGGCAGACCAAACGACATGCATTCGTCATATAGCTCTTCGTTCCTTATGCTTGTCTTATAGTTTTCAATCACATTGCTAACTTCTTTATGACTCATTGCTTTAACTTGTTCGTCTGTGTATTTTTCACAGTCTTCTAATTCCAGTTGCTCCTGTAATGACATCACATATTCAACTTGTTTTTGAGTTGCCATCGTTAACCCTCCCACAAGTCAAAAGCTCTTTGGACGTAAAACTTCGCCTTTGCTAAATCCTCATGACCATTCTTTAACGGTGCTCTAGACAAGTATTTGATTGCATTGCCTATTGCGAATGCTAGTTGTGGTGGGTACTGTGCCGTAACTTGTTCGATAAAATCTATAATTTCAATGTCGCCGTATGTGTAATGTGCAGGTTGCTTAACATTGTCTTGCGTTTCGTTCATATCTACTTTTCTGTTACTGATTATGCTCATTATGCTTCACTCCATTTCTTGAACATTTGGTTATAAGTGACATCGAACCAGTACGGATCACGTGAATGTTTCTGTGGCACATTAAACAAATGCGGTTTCTTTCTTCTTAGCTCCGCCTCTTTCTTTCGCTCTCTTTCCAATTTGCGTTCGAGTCTAGCTTGTTTAATCTTTTCCATTTGTTTCATTTCTCTGTATTCTTTTAGGTGCATACCATAGGGCGCATCTAAAGCTTCTGAAAATTCCCAACAACCTCTTACACGTTTAGAAACAATTCCAGCATTTATCCCTCGCTTTGACATTAATTCTCTTTCAAAATTATTAAATTTATATGGTTTGTTATTAATAATTACAACACTGCCCATTTATTCCACCTCTATACATTTACTGTTTTAATCCAATCCTCTAATTTGTGCGTGTTGTGATTTCTAGTAAATAGTTCACTTACATTAACACCTAGAGCATCTGCCAATTTATCTAATACATTTAAGTTAACCATCTCAGCTTTTCCGTTTTTATATCCACTAATAGTTGATCTTGATACGCCAGTTTCGTTGTGCAAATCTTGAATACTTACATTATCTCTAGCCATGATTACTCTTAAATTAGTTGCAAACACTTCGTTCAACTTCATTTATTCCACCTCTATATACGCATGTCTTATTGTTATGCTGTCATACTTTAGTAATTCATACGGATTGTCATCTAAGCGCTCTGCTAGCGCATCTTTTTCATCATCCACATCATCGAAATGCTGATATTCAACTTCTGTAGGTATCCTTATATCAATCGTTGCGTTTATATATGCTTGTTGTTGCATTAGATCACTTCCTCAACTCGCATGATTATTTTTGGTTCTAGTCCATAACGCTTTGAGCTAGTTATTTCTGTAATTTGGTTATCGTCTTTCCATACATGACCATTACAAGCATCTAATACTGTTTTAATTAAGTTATCGATATCCGGCTTAGTCACTTTATACTGTCCAACCATTTCACTTTTCTTTTTCTTCGACCACGATTTAAGCAATGGAAAGTAAAAGTCTAATTCGATTTTTAGTGCGCGCTCTAGATTTAACTTAGGTATTTGCCCTTGTATATACGCTTTATGCTTTGTGTAAGACGTAGGCATGTAAGTTTGGACAAATCTACCTGTTTTACGAAAGCGCGGACGAGGCGAGCCTATAGGTGCCTCAAACGTTTCGTTAAATTTAATTTCTATTTCCATGTGCCACCTCTAAATATCAAATATCGTTGCTTGCAAACCTAGCTCTTGCTCATATAGAAGCCCGTGAGCGCCTTTGAATCGTTTTAGGTCACTATCAGTCATAATTTTCTTTTCGTCGCTGAAATGGGCTCCTGAGAGCGAATAAACTTCATTTACGTTGTCTTTATACTTGATAACCTTAATATCTTCTGTGCCATCTTCTCGGTATAAGTAATATTTTTCTTTCGGCATTTTTAACACTCCTTAATGTGCGTTTTCTTCCAGTTGATTTCATTCATAATTTTCTCTTCAACTCTGTCGTAATCATCGAAAGGCGATAACTCGTTATTGTCCAACAATCTATTGACCGCCCAACCAGTCTCGATATATACATTTGCTACAATCGGGTCGTTTTGCTTTGTCTCTTCATACATCGATTTCAATAAGCTTTTGAATTGCATGATGTTCATGTGAAAAACCTCTGAGTCTTCTTGTAATACTCAAATTCAATTACTCCGGTTTCGCCGTCTTTGTTTTTAGCTATGTTACACTCCACAATCGATTTGCCGGTTGTATCATCTTCGTCACGGTTATAGTAATCATCACGGTAAAGTAGCATTGCCAAACTTGCATCGGCTTCTATTCCGCCCGATTCCTTCATGTCCGATAGCATTGGTCGTTTATCCTGTCTAGACTCGACACCACGATTCAGTTGTGAAAGTAGTACGATGATTGCGCCTGTCTCATTAGCGATTATCTTTAAGTCACGTGATATCTTTTCTACTGCTACGCGTCTATCAACTTTCGCATCCGTATCCATCAGTTGAAGGTAATCTATAAAAATAACTTGTTGCCCGTCTGAATGCCTCATTGCTTGTGCTCGCACATCTTGAGGTGTGATATTACTTTTATCAGAAATATCAATACCTAATTTCATGATTTTATCCATCGCATTCGTTAACTTTGTTAAGTCATCCGGCGTTAAGTTCCTGATTTCTTTTATCTTTGTTAACTCAATACCAGTAATTGTTGATAACATACGTTTCAATACCGATGTGCCGGTTGTTTCGAGACTAAAGAAAGATGTTTTGTATCCATTTTGTGCTATGTTCAGCATCATGTTTAATGCAAAACCTGTCTTACCCACTGAGGGACGCGCTGCGATGACGATTAATTGTGATGGTTCTAATCCCCCTATTTTGTAATCCATGAGCTTATAACCCGTCTTAATTTGCTTCTTAGGGCTATCGCTGTATAACTCTTCGACAAACTCCTCAACAAACTTCTTGGTTCCATCTTCTTTTTTGTTAGTAATCGTTTTTAAATCCTTGAGTTCATCAATCAAGTTGTTAAAGTTTTGATTCGTAGGTTGTTGTTTGAACTCAGTTACCAATTCGTTAGCTTTGTTGAGTTGATAACTTTCCAATAATTCTTGTTGATATCGTTCAAAGAAGCCGTATCCAATGAAATCGGAGTTGTAAAGTTTAGTTATAGTATCTGCATCTAAAAATTCTTTATCTTTAGTTGCTTTTAAATAAATTTCTTGATGGTCTATCTTTCCGGCGTCCATTACATAATTGAAAAAGGTTTTAAACTTTTCGTTCGTAAACATGTAATCTTTAACTCTTATCTTTTCTAGTACGTCCGGTTGTTTAAGTAGCGTAGCGATTATTGTGCTTTCAATTTCAAATTGTCCGTAATTCATTCGTTATCGCCCCCAAATTCTGCCAACTTATTCATGAAGTTATCTAGCGCTATCTTTCTTTGTCTGACATATTCGGGGTCATTCTGCATTTTCCATTGGTGTGTAGCGGTTTCGTTGTCTACCGGCTCGATAGATACTTTTTTAGGTTCCTTACGCATGATTGCTGGTAGGTTAGGCGGGTACGGGTTGTTACTGTTGATATATCCATCTACCGCTTTTACAGTTGGTTGATAATCTCCGTTTTGACTCAATACGTCAATCCACGTTTCTAACTTTGGTTTATCAAAATCAATGTTATAGACGTACCTAACCTTTTTAATAATTTCTAATGCTTGAGTTTTGCTCATCGGCATTAGCCATCACTCAATTCTTTTTCCATTTGTGCAATGACATCATCAGTAGTTTCTTTTTTAGAGTTACGAGGTTTCAATTTGTTTTCAGCACTTTCTTTATCTGAAACGCCTTCTTTATTCCAGTTCTTTAATACAGTTATTAAGTAATTAAGTCCTTTATTGTTTTCTTTACAGTAATCGGTAGCGACTTTTACTATTTCGAACTGATCTTGTTTAAATGATTTAATTTCGTGTTCTAACTGTTCTGCTTTTAAAGGGTTTTGTATAATTTCTAAATTGGTACTAATATACTTAAATGACTTTGAGACGTCGTCTGTCTCTCTATGTTTGTTAGTCTCTGTAGTAATCTCTGTTAAGGATTCTTGAGTTTCTTCACTATCCATTCTTGAGTTTCTTAAGTTTCCATTCTTAAGTTTCTTAAGAATCCATTCTGAAACTTCTTTAGTATCGACTTTATAATGTAAAGTGGGTGCGCCGTTCGCTTTTTTCAAAGCGGTTTCAACGAATCCAAATGATTTTAATTTATTAGTAGCACGTCTTACTTGATATTCAGTCAGATGTAATTCTTCGAACCATTCAACATATGATTTGTAAAAATAACCATCCTTCCTATTAGTTCTATCTGACCAATAAATCATCTGATTTAACAATGCTGCACTTGGATAATCTTCAGTAATCTTCAAGTAAATCACAGGTATAGGTATGACGTTGTTTTGTCCACTAAATTGCGAAATAATGGATGATATATAATCTCTGTTATTCATTTTTCTCTCCTTTCAACATTTCGTTGAGCCTCTCATCAACTTTTATCCACGAGTCATGCAAGTGGTATTTATCATCAAACGACTTGACGCCAATCGCATGTTGCTCGTTGTGATGTTCGCGACATAACGCTAATACATGTTTGTCGTAGTGATTCATCTTGTTTCTGTTCATACCTCTACCTACTGCTTCGTAATGTGCTAGGTCAGCGTGAGGCTTTCCGCATATTACACAGTTGCGGTTAACAGTTGACCAGTATAAGAATGATTTATCTTGTTTCAGCAAGTCGCTTGTTTTGTAGCTAAGTGGTATGTCATTGTAGAACGTCCAGTCAAGCGTTGCTTCAATGATTTGACTTGCTTGTGTTCTCGTACAATTACTTAGTGAAATACGTTCATCATAGCCGTAGTAAGTCCTTACATACTCGATGAACATATGTCGCATATAGTCCATTGGTTGACCTGTATATTCTTCTATGTCTTTGACAAGCGCGAATATTTTTCGTCGTTGCTTGCCGGTAATTTGAAACGGATCTATGACGCTTACATCGACTTCCACATCAAATCCGTTATCAAGTAGTAATGTTTCTTTATTGCCTAATTCAACACCCGAGATGACAACTGTTGTTGTGCCGTCGTCTTGAGTGATATAACTAGTAATTTTTGGCATTTAATCATTCCAATCAGAACGGGAGGTCTGAAAAATCTTCTTCAGTATTGTCAAACGGATTATTACCAGTTTGAGTTTGTCCTTGTTGTTGATAATTGTCATTTTGTTGTTGGTTGCTATTCTTCGGTTCTAAGAATTGAACACTGTCACATACAACTTCGGTAACGAATACACGACGACCTTCTTGATTTTCATAACTACGTGATTGTAGGCGTCCGTCAACACCAGCTAATGATCCTTTTGATAAATAGTTATTCACGTTATCTGCTTGTTTTCTAAAAGTTACACAATTAATAAAATCTGCCTCACGTTCTCCTTGTGCGTTTGTGAATGTTCTATTGACTGCAAGAGTGAAAGTAGCTACACTTACACCGTTTGGCGTTGTTCTGAATTCTGGGTCTTTTGTTAATCGTCCTACTAATACTGTTCTGTTTAACATTATTGTTTCTCCTCACTATCTAATTGTTTTAATCCCGCATCTAATTTTTGGTGTGCTTCTGCGATTTGTTTTTGACTCAATTTATTAATGTTAGAGATTTTTAGCCATCTCATCGTTTTATCGATAGTTGCATCTCGTCCCTTTTCTTGAGATAAACTCACAAACTGATTGATACGCTCTTCTAATTCTGTAATATCGTTGTCGCTTGCACTTGGCAGTTCCTCTCCGTTGTAAATATATAAACCTAAACCATGCAAAGCCGAAGCTTTAACGAAACATCGTTTTTGCGCTTTGTTGATATCGAAAGTTGTCGCATTACCTTTAGCAAGCGATTTATTTCTAAAGTCTAATACCGGAAGCCATTCAGTTTCTGTACTATCTTTCACAGTCACAGATACCTGTACAAAGTAGCCTTCTGGTGTAGCCAAATAAGGTACAAAATAGTTTTCTGTGCTAATATCCGGATGCGGAAACTCGTGCACTTTTACTGTGTAGTTAGGGTCAATCTTTTTCAGCTCTTGATGTGCATATGACCATGCTAGATAAGTTAATCCGTTTTTTTGTTCTGTATGATCATTCACGTTTTTACTGTTCAACTGTTCAAATAATGTTTGTTCAGTCATCTATTCTCCCACCTTTACCGTGTATGACGTTGGTTTTTCAACGATGCTAGCACCCTCTAAAACTTCGCCGTTTGCGTCAATCAAAGTGCCGTTTTCAGTTACGTTGAAATCTTTCTTAATGTCTGATTGGCTAAGTTTTTTAGTTACTTTTACATAGTTGTCAAAACCTCGTTGCTCAAGTTGTTTAATGACTTCTTGCTCATTGCTAACTTGAATGACTTTTGAACCTTTTCTGGCTGTTACTTTTCCGTAAGGTGTGTTTAATTTGAATTTGCTATCTTGTTCTTTTTGTATTCTGAAATATTCAACCACAAGGCTTTGTAAATACTCTTTGCCACTTTGTAATTTTTCTACTTCTTTATCTTTCCATTCGTTTATGCGTTCAATTTCTTTATTTGCTAACTCGTTGATTTCGTTCTCTTTAGTTGTGATTGCATCCAGTTTCTTAAAAACCCAGTTAGCACTGTCTAGATCAGTTACTTTGAAACGGTCGTCTTGTTCAAATGTTTCTAGTTCTCTCTCTTGTAATTCATTCACTTTTCATACCTCCTACCATCTCATGACTAAGTTAATTAGTCTGTCCTGTTCATCTGTGTTCTCTTCAATCCATTCGTTTATAACGTCGTACATTGCATCCATTGCAATATATAGTTCGCTTAAATCTGTAACATGAAATGATTTAAGTGGAACATTATTCATATCCTTGATTTGTATACTGATACCGTCATGCCTCTTCATCGCAGACACTTTAAATTCGAACCCGTTAAAGCTGATAATTTTATTTTTGATCTCACCAAATTTGTAATACATTGTTTTAGTCCTCCTTGTTGTCATCATTACCGAGAAATTTTTGTGATTTACACATTTGGAGAACATTGACAATGTCTTTATAACTCTTAGTGCTATCCAATAAGGAAGCAAGATCGAAAGTATGACCAATCACAGAACTTGAACCTGCTAAATAATCTCCGTCGATAACTCCTATTGATGAGAAAAGTAAAATATCAAATTTACTTTCTCCCTTAATTTCTTTCGCTAATTCATACAATTCTGCGGTTTTTTCAGATAATAAGTCTTTTATTTCTTTCTGCGTCATGTCTTTATATTTTTTAGTCATAGTTGACATCCTCCGTATTTCGTTTTATATTGAACACGAATTAATTTTGTTAATCGTTTGTCACTGTTACTTGTTGGCGCAAGTAGCAGTTTTTTTATTCTTCATAAAAGTATTCTTTATAGAATATGAATGTTGCGATACTTGCGAATCCTGCAATTGACCACGCTGTAGTGAAGTATAGAAACGGCATGAGTACAATCGCTAAGACTGTGAAACACAGTACTGCTACTAGGTAGCTTTTATAAGTTTTACTCATTTGTTGTGCCTCCTTTAACCTAATATCAATTTGAATTTATCTTCTAAAAACTGTTTCATTTTACTGCCTACAAATCGATATTCATCATTTCTATTTATTGGATAGTGTGCGAATTCTTCTATTTCTTTTTTATATACCGGAACTTCTAAAATATTTTTCTTTAACCAGTTACGTGACTTGCTTGTTTCTGTTTCAAGATCTTTCATTGTCCACCACGTTTTTGTGTTCATTGATAATCCCTCCTATTAAGTTGTTTGTTTTTCTCCTAAAAACTTGTTAACAAAGTATTGTTGTCCTTTGCCTGTTACTTTTGGCGTCTTACTAATTGATGTGTGACCGTCTGAATGTGTAATTGATGTTTCTTTAATTTCGAATAACTCACGTTCCATTGAATACTGTGTAGGCATGTTATAATCCACACCCTTGCGTTTAATAAGGAATCCGTTTTGACGTAACCACTCAAACAATCTGCGTTGCCCGATGTTTACACCGTTTTGTTTAATGATCTTTGCTAACTCTCCAACTAAAATTGATGTCTTAGTAGTAGCTACTGCGTCCGCAAATACAATTTTTGGTTTGTCACGTTCAATCTTTGTTTCTAATTGATTAATTGTGTTATTAGCAATTTTTAATGCGCGTTGCATAATCATTTCTGGACTGTTCCATGCTTTTTCAACTTGGATGAAGTATTGTCTTGCACGTTTACCAGGTTCACTACGTTGAATCATTGCGATTTCTTTTGCAGTGTCTAGTGTTAGTGCGTGGTCAATATAGTGAGTCATATTGCCTTGAGCTGTTGCTCTTTTTTGAGCGATAGCTGTGTAATCTGTATTTTCTTCAAATCCGTATTTAAGCATTCTTGGAAACCAATCTTTATATGCCGTCTTAACTTCTAATGCTTGATGAAGTTCTCGACCGCTGATTGCGATTTCTCCATTTTCTTTTTCTTGTATGTTGAACATTTCGCCGATGTTCGATTTTGTTTGTAATGCTTGCATTTTATTTCTCCTTTACATTAGCGATATCAATTTGTAGTGCATCGCATATTTTTTTTACTGTGAGGAAACCGGGGTTTTTAACTTCTGTTTCGATAGATCGAATTGTCGAGTTTTGTAATTCTGTTAGCTTCGCTAGTTGATAGCGTGTTATCCCCTTTTCTTCTCTCAATTCTTTTAAGTTCAGCATCTTAACACTCCTTATTGCTTGTAACGGAATTTCGTTATATACTTATCTCAACCCCACATAAACTGGGAGGTGATGGCCTTGCTTATGCGAGGTTTTAAATCACCCTGTGGTTCTATAGATAAGTAAATCTAAATTCAGAGCATCGTTTGTTGTGCTCCATCGCCAACTGAGGCGTTAAAAAGGTATGCGTACTGTAAGGTAGTAACTTATAGGACGCTAGACTTTGATTGAACACCTAAGCTCATTACAGGGCTGGGGACGATACCAGCAAAACTTGAGCTGTTAGTCGTGGCGACTAGAATCAAACAAAATTTCCGTAGCACATGCTTTCCACGACAAAGCATGTGTTTTTTTATTGGAAACAAAATGTTTGTAATGCTTGCATAATATTTATGCTCCTTTCATGTATAATGTTGTTATCAACCTAAGGAGGTGATAAGTATGGATAATATAAATCTCACTCAACGACAATTAGATTTAATAAAGAAAAATCAAGCCATCTTGTCTAAGTTGCCTATTGAAACTTACGCTAAAGTCGTAAATACTATGAATGATCTTAGAATCAACCAATCGAAATTATCTGATTGGGCTTCCTATATGCATCGAGTAACTAAGAATCATCCAATGTTCAAAACTAATTTATTTTCTGAAAAAATTCTTGATGAATTCATAAGTTCTAACAGCTTTCCGGAGGATGAAGTCCGCAAAGTTAGCACTCATTTGAGAAATTCTTTTGTCGATACTGTCGATGTCCCTGTTCTTGGTAAAACCGTCGATTCTGCCCATCCAATAGATGACGTAAATACTGAGAAATACAATAGTGTATTCAATGAATCGCTCAATCATATTTTTATTTCTCCTTCTGCAAAATTTATAAAAAAGGTTTCTGTCGGTTCTGCTATCGGAGTAACATCTCCGGTTATGGTTAGAACGATACTTGACCAATATGTGAACTACTTTATGTTTTTTAATGTAATAGCAACTCTTTTAACACTTTACGTAATTGCTAATTACTTATATGACGAGAACTGAAACGATGATTAGTTCTCTAATTTATCGATTAATCTCTTTAAGCAACTCTGCAACTGCTCGCAACAGTTCAGGGTTGTTACTTGTTTCCAAACAGTAACTAGCATGCTTTAGTAATTTGAGTTTTAATTTATTTTTTTCTTTAGCGATTCTAAATTTTTGTAACATTTGTAGTTCCTCCTATTAAGTTGTTTGTTTAAATTTCAAATTGGCTAATATCTACACCGTATTTAATCGCCATACTCTTAATCACTGAAATGTATATCTCAACCAATCTAGGTTCATCAGTAATCACATCTAATTTTGACAACTTGTTAATCTGGGTTTTCGTTGCACCATTCGCTAGCATTTTGCCTTTGCGGTTCTGCATACGAATTTTTAAATTACAGCGTCCTTTTTCTTCTAAAGCTTTATATGCTTCAGACTTAACTTTCTGGTGCATTGCTCCGCCACCTAAATGTTGCGCAATCGCAGATAACATTTTGTTTGTGTCGTTACGCCAGTTTTTTGTTTCAATACCGACAATGTGACGAATGCCTGTGATTTCTTGTTGCATTTGTTTGTTAAACTGTTCTTGGTCTTTTTGTGCTTTGAACATCATCTCTAATGCTTGCATTGGTGTTTGTGGTACATTAAGCTGTGCTTGTTGTTTAATGTATTCATCCATTTTATGGAATGCATCAACATAAGTTGCAGTAAACAAAACGCCTTTACTACCTGTCATCTTGTTTGCCACTATGTCGCAACCTTTTTTGGTTAATAAGTAGTGTTTGTATTGCTTACCTGTTCCTGCTTGATATGAACTTTCCACGAAGAAATCATCAGCCCCCAAATTTGGGTTTTGTAAAATTACATCTAAATAATTACCGATGTCTCTTACTAAGTGGTCGTGTCGCTTTCCTACCATTTCTGCTACTTCTCTACTATCTACATAATGTGTCTCGTTCTGTTCTACTATTTGTAATTCTTGCATTTGGGCTTCCTCCTATTACGGTTTAACCGTTATTTTTGATCAAAAAAATAATGTCATCATAAGATATATCAAACTCTTCTTCTATCTTTTTTAACTGAGGAACATTAGGGAAAGTTTTCCCTTTCTCCCAGTTATGCCACACATCAGCAGACACACCAACTTTAGCGCCAGCTTTAGCTTGAGTCAAATCATATTTAGCTCTCAGTGTCTTTAATGTTACCGGTTCTTTTTTAACGATGATTTGTGTCATTGTAGTACCTCCTTGCTTAAGAACTGACTTAAGTATATTACGGTTTAAACGTAATGTCAACACTTAAACCGTAATTTTATTTTTCTTCTTGTATATTTTACGATTAAGCCGTATAATGAGGTTGTAATATTAGATGAAGGGATTGAAATTATAATGTTAGGCAACAAAGAAATTATGGCAAAAAATATTTCTCGCCTCATGAAAGAAAACAATGTTGATAGAAATAAATTATCTAGAGATTTAAAAATAAGTTATACAACTTTGTCAGATTGGATTAACGCAAAAACATACCCAAGAATAGACAAAATTGAAATGTTAGCCAAATACTTCGGAGTAGAAAAATCATCACTTGTTGAATCACCTAACAAAATAGTACAACTCGACACACTACCAGTTAAAAAGATACCGGTTGTATCGCGGATATCTGCAGGAATGCCTATTTACACAGAAGAAAATTTAATCGACTACATATACTTTGCTACTAAAAATTTGAATTCTAATAAAGAAGAGTTCGGTTTGAAAGTGTCTGGAGATAGCATGGACAAACTCTTTCAAGACGGAGACGTTGTAGTTGTTGAAAAGGATTCGACTGTTGAGAATGGTCAACTAGGTGTTGTACTAGTCAATGGTTACAACGGTACTGTCAAAAGAATACGTTACAATAATGATCAAATTATTTTAATTCCTGAGTCAAATAATCCTAGTCACTATCCACAAGTGTATGGAAAAGATGACGAGGTCAAGATTGTAGGCAGGGTTGTAGCAAGTCAAAAACTATTTTATTAAATGTCGTATTGGCATTTTAATATATAATATTCATTAAAGGAGAAAGAACGATGGAAGAAAAGAACTCACAAGAACAACATAGACAACAATGGGAGCAATTTCAAGAGTATCAAAAGCAACAAGATGAGGAAAAGAAGAAAAAGCGCAAAAAAGGTTGGTTATTTGGCTGTGGTGGCTGTCTAGTCTTATTAATATTAATTATAATAGGAATTTCTGCTTGTACTGGTGCTGTAGTAAACGATGTAAACAATGGCGGAAGTGGTAGTAATTCAGAAACTAAAATTGATAAAAATGCTACACGTGAACAAAAATCTGCTTTAAACAAAGCTAAAACATATTCTAGTGTGATGCATATGTCTAAAGATGGTATTTATAATCAATTAATATCTGAAGCTGATGGTTTTAAAGAAGCTGACGCTAAATACGCTGTTGATAATTTGAAAGCAGACTATAAAAAGAACGCTTTAGCAAAAGCTAAAGATTATGCAAAAACACAAAACATGTCTAATGATGCCATTTACAATCAACTTACTTCAAGTGTTGAAGGATTCACAGAAGAACAGGCACGTTATGCAGTAGATAATTTAGATAAATAATTTCAAGGGGTACCTAGTACCCTTTTATTATACTCAGTTACATTTGAGCCGTTGAGAGTTTTTAAATATAAGGAAATATAAACAAAGGAGAAATGAAAATGAAAAGATTATTAGGTTTACTATTAGCAAGTACGTTGGTGTTAGGCGCATGTGGTAGTAACGATACAGACAAAAAAGAAGAAAGTAAAAAAATCATGAACAATCTTGAAAAGGTGTCAAAAGCAGAAAACCCATACGATCAAAAATTACTTGATGAAAACAAATCGCTGAATGACGACTTCAAAAAATATTCGAAGGTTCGCAAAAGATATGAGCGATTCAAGTATAAAAAGACCTATGCTAATGTTTTAAATATCACTACAATCAGCAAGGATAGAATATCGAAAATTAATAGGTATGACCCTGCCGGAGAAATATCATATTCAAAAGAAACAGTAGATAAAATTGAAAATAGTATAAAAAATAGATTTCTTAGTTAAATCGCTTGTACTACACTCTCTTTGATGGTATATTACATATATACAAAACAAGCCGCTGAAATATTTGCGGCAAGCTTCAAATTAGACAAGTCGCTGAAATATTTGCGACATGAGAGGGTGCATCTGCGCTCTCTCTTTTTTTATACAATTTTCACGGGTAGCCCACCTACCCTTATTATTTTTTGCCAATTTTGAGGAGGGATAATCTTGTCAGTAAATAAATATGGTAAAGGTAAATGGTATTATGACTTTGGGCATGAAGGTAAACGATATAAAAAGAAAGGTTTTACAACTAAACGTGAGGCAGTACAAGCAGAATCTATAGCACGTAATAAAGTGATGAAAGGTTTTAAAATTAATAATAAAACATCATTTATTGATTATTATAATGATTGGATTAAAGTTAACAAAGAAGGTGTTATTACAGATAAAGCTTATGCAACTTTCAAAAACGCAATCAATCAATTTAAAACATTTTTAGAAGTTGAAAATATTAGTAATCTTGTTTTATCAGATTTAAACACTACATTTTATCGAAAATTTATTAAATGGTATGGTTCTAACCATTCAACAGAAACAGTCAGAAAGATTCACAACTGCTTAAAACAACCTATCGACGATGCGATTCAAGAAGGATTAATTCATAAAGATCCTACATATAAAGTTGTTGTTAAAGGTAGTATTCCAGCACAGCGTGAAGAAGAAAAGTTTATGAGTATTAAAGACTTTATCAATCTGAAGGAATATGTTTCTAAGACCCCTATTCAATCTTATTTGTTTATTTATATTTTAATCATCACTGGTGGACGCTTTGGCGAAGTACAACGCTTATGTACCTCTGATTTAGATTATAAGAATTGTACAATTCATCTGCCAGGTACTAAAACAGAAACATCTGACAGAACGGTTGATATACCTAAGACTGATATGAAAATTTTAAAAAATACTTTAGCTGAAATGCCAATTAGTCTAACTACCCAATTATTCAACACTGGTACTTCACTAATTACGCATAACGCAGTAACAAAAGTTATGCAAAAATACTGTTTAGAAAAACGCATTGGCAAATACACATTGCACAGCATTAGACACACCCATTGCTCTTATCTATTACACAATGATGTTTCTATTTATTATATTTCAAAAAGATTAGGTCACAAAAGCATAAAGACTACTATGGACGTTTATTCTCATTTATTAGATGAAATTGAACAAAAAGAAAAGGGAAAAGCGCTCAATGCATTGGAAAATATGACGGGAACGTTAGATTAATTTTCGGGGACGTTATATACAAAATAAGCATGTCTTGGGAACGTTTCGGGAACGTTAAAATTCTTCTACGATATAAATCGAAAAATAACGGAAAATAACAAATCCCTGTTAAATCAATGTTTTGTTTAACGAGATTTAACGAGGGATAGGCAAATAACAGAGAGTGAGGGATTCGAACCCTCGAGACGCTTGTGGCGCCTACACACTTTCCAGGCGTGCTCCTTCGGCCAACTCGGACAACTCTCCTCAACAATAAATATGTAATAAAAAAACAGAAGCGATATTTCACTTCTGTTTGTATGACTCCTACGGGACTCGAACCCGTGTTACCGCCGTGAAAGGGCGGTGTCTTAACCGCTTGACCAAGGAGCCATGGCTCCACAGGTAGGACTCGAACCTACGACCGATCGGTTAACAGCCGATAGCTCTACCACTGAGCTACTGTGGAATAATAGAAAATAATGGAGCGGGTGATGGGAATCGAACCCACAACATCAGCTTGGAAGGCTGAGGTTTTGCCATTAAACTACACCCGCTAATGTAAACGATTATGGGGCGGCTGAAGGGGATCGAACCCTCGAATGTCGGAACCACAATCCGATGTGTTAACCACTTCACCACAACCGCCATGAATTAAGAATGGTTCAGGACAGAGTCGAACTGCCGACACATGGAGCTTCAATCCATTGCTCTACCAACTGAGCTACTGAACCGTAATGGTAATAATAATGGCGGTCTCGACGGGAATCGAACCCGCGATCTCCTGCGTGACAGGCAGGCGTGTTAACCGCTACACTACGAGACCTATTAAATTAAAAACTATGTATTGCGGGAGGCGGATTTGAACCACCGACCTTCGGGTTATGAGCCCGACGAGCTACCGAACTGCTCCATCCCGCGCTAATATTATTTTGAATTACCTAATTAATATACCATAATCAAAAACCTAAAGTCAAGAACTTTTTGAATTTAATTTAAATGTTATCTCTTAAATAATTACTTAAATATCGTAGCAACATGTTCTCTGTTGAACACAAATATTAGTATATTCATTTTTGTAGTATACGTCAACGACATTTTTAAAGTTTTTTGTGTAAAAAAACGCTTCTTATTCCCTTTTATCATATAAGTGTCTAATAGTTGTCATAAATAGTGTTACAGCATTTTAAAAGGTATAGAAATTATAAAGTTTATAACGCCTATACCTTCTGAAAAAGAAATTATAAAAGTTTGTTACAACCGCATATTCATTCAGTCAGCAACTACCAATATAACATTGTAGCCCTAAGACATTGCTTGGCGCCTCAATTACCACAATTTTTTCAAAATCAGCAACTACTTACTGACACAACATAACACAACAATACATTACCTATCGTGTCATGTAATCTTGCATCCGATCTTGCAACGCTGTAAATGTTTCGAAGCCATCCTCTTCTAAGAAATGCCCTCCATCTTCCACGATTCGCAAGTTCCCCTCTAATGCATTCATTAAACGCTGAGTTTCTTTATATGAAACGTATTTGTCATTTTTAGAACTCAATCCGTAAAAATTGTCAACTTTCTTTTTAATATTATCGTAATCAATGGTTACATTACTTAAATCAATATCTAAATCTATATTTTCTGCATCTTCTTTAAAGCCCGCTATACTAAAAAAGCCTTCAATCGGCTGATCAATCATTTCAATATATTTTAAAGCTGTGATTGAACCTAAACCATGTGTTACAAAATATGTATCCTTTTTGCGTACATTAATTTGTTTCGTCATAGCTTCAATCCACTGTTCCACTGTATTCGCTTCAGGGGATTCAAAATTAAATAATGTTACGTCATATCCTTCTAAAGTTAAGTTATGCTCCAACCACTGATACCAATGATTTCTACTATTTCCATGCATAGAATGTACAATGATTACATCTGTCATCTCATTCTCTCCTTTCAACTTACTACTTCTTTTCTATTTAAAAAATGAATGATTACCTATAATTGTAAAATAAAAACACCTTAATTAGAAATGTTATATCGCAAAGTGACATTTCTAATTAAAGTGCATTGTCATCATTTCAATATCATTCAATAATAGCTAAACCTTTGTCTCTGCCACAGTTTCATGAAATAATTCCCGCTGAAAGTATCATAATTTACACATTACTTCCACCATTATATAACTTAAAAATGACTATATTTCATCAAACATTATCTAAAGGCATAGCACCTACACCAACACCATCCAGCAATTAACTTACAACTCTGCGATTACTTCTTCAGCAGCAACTTTACCTTGCGTAATACAATCAGGTAGTCCAACCGCTTCAAAAGATGCACCAGTTACTCTAAGTCGTGGATATGTTTGTTTAATATGTGCTTGAATCTGTCTAATTTGTTGAATGTGACCAACATGGTACTGTGGCATACTTTTCGGCAAACGATTGACAATTGTAAATTCAGGATCGCCTTTAAATGTCATCATTTGACTTAAATCTCTACGTACAAGCGATACTAATTCATCATCTGTATGATCATCAACCACAGTATCACCTGGTTTACCTACATAAGCACGAATCAAAACCTTACCTTCTGGTGTAGTAAATGGCCATTTTTTCGATGTCCAAGTACATGCGGTAATGTCTGTATCACTCGTTCTCGCAATCACAAAGCCAGTACCATCATAAGTATTTTCAATGTCTTTTTCATCAAATGCCAATACAACAGTTGCAACAGTCGTACTATCCATCGTTTTAAAGTAATCAAATGCTGGATCTTGCCCGAACCAATTCAAAAAGACTTGATGTGGTGTTGTCACTAATACCCCATCGAATACATCTTCTTGTTGATTACTGTAAACAATTTTATATTGCTTTTGAGATGTAATAATATCATCCACTGACGTATTGTAGCGTATTGTCACACCTTTATTTTTCACATCTTGTTCTAATGCTTCAATAAATGAACTTAAACCATGCTTAAATTGTTTGAATTGTCCTTTTGGTGCGCCAGGATATAATTGTCTTTGTTTCAGACGCTTATTTTTTTCATCCTTCATACCCTTTATCAGACTTCCGAATGCCTCTTCTTTTTCTTTAAAATTAGGAAACGTACTCATCAAACTTAATTTATCAATATCGGTACCATAAATACCACCCATTAAAGGCTCAATTAAATTCTCAAGTACCTCATTACCTAATCTTGCTCTGAAAAATGCACCAACAGAAATGTCACCATCCCACATTTGAGTAGGTTTTTTAAGTAAATCTAACCCTGCTCTTAACTTTCCAAGTGGTGAAATTAATTTAGTTGTCACAAACGGTTTGATATCTGTCGGAATTCCCATAATTGATCCACCTGGAATAGGATACAATTTGTTTTTCGCAAAAATATAAGATTGTCCAGTCTTATTTGTAACAATATCTTGTTCTAATCCAATATCTTTCGCTAATTCTGTCATGATCGTTTTTCTACCTAAATAAGATTCAGGCCCTAGTTCAATCATATAACCATCTTTACGATACGATTGAATCTTTCCCCCCGGACGATTCGATGCTTCAAAGATGGTTACATCAATATTAGGATCTTGCTGTTTTAAAAAATATGCACTTGATAAACCTGTTATCCCCGCTCCTATAATAGCCACTGATTTAGTCACAACGTTTCACGCTTCTTTCGTCATTAAAATATAGACTTGATTTCATCAACAATTGCACCGATAAATAATGGATGTGTATTCGGCATTTTTGGACGATAATAATTCGCACCAATATCATCGCAAACAACTTTACATTCATAATCATTGTCATAAAGCACCTCTAAATGCTCACATACAAAACCTACTGGCGTATATATAAAGTTTTTATACTGATGTTTTTCATATAAATCACGTGTTAAATCTTGTACATCTGGCCCTAACCAAGGTGTACCAGTATTACCTTCAGATTGCCAACCAATCGCGATATGTTCAATATTAGATTGTTCTTTAATTAAAAGCGCAGTATGTTCTAGTTCTTGTGGATATGGATCATTATTCTTTTCGATTAAACCTTTCGGCAAACTATGTGCCGAAACAACTAATACCGTGTCTTTATGTTCCTCTTCCGGTATTTGAGCTAATGTTTCGTTGACTTCATTCGTCCAATATTCAATAAATTTAGGTTGTTCATAATAATGTTTCACATGCGTAAGTTGAATACCATATTTTGCAGCTTCTTCATCAGCACGTTTGTCATATGATCCTACTGAAAATGAAGAATAATGTGGTGCTAGTACTACAGTGATTGCTTCAGTAATGCCATCATTGTGCATTTGTTCAACCGCATCTTCGATAAATGGTGAAATGTGTTTTAATCCTAAGTATAGTTTAAATTCAACATCTGCATATGCTTTATTTAATGCTGAAACTAGCGCATCAGCCTGGTCATCTGTTGTACCTGCTAATGGTGATAAACCACCTATAAATTCATATCTATCTTTCAAATCTTGAAGTTCTTCTTCAGATGGACGTTTACCATGTCTAATATCTGTATAATATGGCTCTATGTCACTTTCTTTATAAGGTGTGCCATAAGCCATAACTAATAATCCCATTTTTTTAGTCATTGATAATACCTTCCTTTAAATGAATTATCTTTCATGTGCTTCAATGTAATACTATGATTATCTTTGTGTATATGTGTGTACGAATTCGCTTACTTTACGTAACGTCTCTGGTTGCACTTCTGGGAAAACACCGTGTCCTAAATTAAAGATGTGTTTACCGTTCTCCATACCTTGATCTAATATTGGTTTCAATCTCTCTTCAATGACATTCCATGGTGCTAATAAAATTGATGGATCTAAATTCCCTTGTAATGTTTTAGTAACGCCTAATTGTTGAGCCTGATTAATAGACGTTCTCCAATCTAGGCCTAATACATCAATCGGCAAATCATTCCATTCATTGATTAAATGACTGGCACCTACACCGAATAAAATTACCGGCACATCATGTTTTTCTTTAACCTCACTGATTAATCGAATCATATGTGGTTTAATGTAACGTCTGTA
Source organism: Staphylococcus sp. GDB20D11A (assembly GCF_016893255.1). Taxonomy (NCBI): domain Bacteria; kingdom Bacillati; phylum Bacillota; class Bacilli; order Caryophanales; family Staphylococcaceae; genus Staphylococcus; species Staphylococcus sp. GDB20D11A. The sequence continues at coordinate 30,684 of NZ_JAFEPJ010000006.1, read as the reverse complement.
ATCCTCGACATTTAATGCACCTACCCATGAATCGAAAATTTGAATCAATTCGGCACCTGCTTCGACTTGAGCTGTTACATATTTAACAGATACATCAACTAAATGATTCATTAAAGCAAACCATGTTGCTTCATCTCTATACATCATCGCTTTTGTAAAATTGTAATTTTTCGATGGTCCGCCTTCAATCATATATGACGCTAATGTAAATGGTGCCCCAGTAAATCCTATTAGCGGCACATTTAACTTTTCTTCTGTTAAAAGTTTAATTGTATCTAATACATATGGTACATCTCGTTCGGGGTCTATTTGAGAAAGTTTCTCAACATCTTGAATTGTTTTGATAGGATTATGAATCACTGGACCAATACCCGATTTAATTTCTACATCGACACCAATTGGCTTTAATGGTGTCATAATATCTTTGTATAAAATTGCTGCATCTGTATGATAATTATCAACTGGTAAATGTGTAACATAAGCGCACAACTCCGGCTGATGGGTAATATCGAATAGTGAATATTTTTCTTTCAATTTTCGATATTCTGGTTGCGAACGGCCAGCTTGTCGCATAAACCAAACAGGTGTATGTGTCGTTTCTTCACCTTTAATCATTTTCAAAATTGTATTGTTTTTATTATGCACCATAAAGGCCTCCTAAATTAAAATCATTCTTATCTATATTATCATATCGCTCATTCGTTCGTATTTTCAATAAATAAATGTCATAAAACTGACATTAAATTACACATCATTTGTTTGTGCATTTAAATTTTAAAATCTTGATGGATTATCTCCACATCTTTTTGTCTTGCATGACTTATTATAGTAACTTTAACCGTATATTAATAGTGGTAATGACTAGTTTATCGTCGTATAATAAATAAAAACATAAGGGGGACCTTTCATATGAAGAAATTATATACATCTTATGGCACATATGGATTTTTAAATCAGATAAAAATCAATAATCCATCTCATCATTTATTCCAAATTTCAACTGCTGATTCATCGGTGATTTTTGAAGAGACTGAAGAAAAAACTGTACTGAAATCACCTTCAATTTATGAAGTTATTAAAGAAATAGGCGCATTCAATGAAGATCATTTTTATTGCGCAATTTTTATTCCGTCAACTGAAGACCATGTTTATCAACTTGAAAAGAAATTAATCAGTGTTGATGACAATTTCAAAAACTTTGGTGGCTTTAAAAGTTATCGATTGCTGAGACCTGTTAAAGGTACAACTTACAAAATTTACTTTGGCTTTGCTGATCGACAAACTTATGAAGACTTTAAAAATTCTGATGCTTTTAAAGATCATTTTTCAAAAGAAGCATTAAGTCATTACTTTGGTTCAAGCGGACAACATTCAAGTTATTTTGAAAGATATTTATACCCAATAAAAGAATAGATTCGAAGAAAACTTCCATTGGTTATGCTGTTAACGTATAGATGCTAATGTAATCTGAACGCCGTATCATTTGGCGTTCAACATTACATGCACCTTTACAACATACATGCCAATGGAAGTTTTTTAGTCTCGTAATAATGTTTCCTGATATTTTAACTTTTTAATAATACTTCTAATCGTTAATAAACCTACAATATAGAAAATGAGTACAACATAGAATAACGTCATATGTTTTATAATAAATGTCACTGAAAACACAGTACAAATAACAAACATCAATCTATATAAAAACTGTTCATACCCTTTGATTACCTTCTCTTCAGGTACAGGCCACACTTGAGGCCATAAGCCATATACTTGTTGAGAATAAAATTGTGCCATTTGTAACAATATAATATATACAAATAAACACCCGATAATTGCTGTCACTAATGGATATGATAACCAAACCATAAGTAAAACTGCAATAATTACTAATCTAAAAATAATATTAAATGCGTCTCTCCCTCTTATAAAGCTTCTAATAAATAAGAATAAATACATCGCATTAGAGTTAAATTTACTACCCTTTGGAACTGGTAAAAGTATATCTAGATAACTTCTTCTGACTGCAGATTCTTTCAAATGTTTTACATCGGTGAACATATTAACAAATTTATAATAATTCATATGATGTCGATGTTCGATTGCAATCATTTTCTCCCAAGGATACAAAAAACCTGGTTTATATTTTTTAACTAAAAATTCTATTAACACAGGCAAAGCAACCATCACAAATGCGATGTACCATTTTGGAGCTAATAGTAAGTAATATGTTAGAGCAAAGATGATGAATGATATTAAATTAACTTGCCACGTTTTAAGTCCCGATTGATACCATTGCCATCTTAAGCGTAAACCAACATATGGAAAAATTAATGCACTGACTCCAAAACAAATATAAAATGTCACATTATGTTGATTAATATTGTAAAACAACGGGAACATCACAATAACAATAATGAGTTGGATTAATATGCGCGCAAAGTAACTATATAAAATCGCATGGCGCATAAATTGAGACATGTGTTTTTCAAATGGTAATAAAAAGATTTTATCCGCTTCTTTTAGGAGTGGTCGCATTGGAAAAATGGATGTCAACGCAACAATCACTGCTGCTATTAATGCAAAATTGATATTCGTTGGAATATGTTTTAACCATTCACCATATCCAAAAATAAATGCACCCAGCAAAATAAGTAAAAAGACCATGAAATGACCATTAAATATAAACTTATTATAATAATTTTTCTCTTTACGAAGGGCATGTAATCTTTTATTAAATAATGTGGTCGCTTGGTTACGCATGTACATCTCCACCTTGCGTCACATGAATATATATATCGTCTAACGTTTGATTATGTAAGCCAGTTTGTTGTCTCAATGCTTCTAAATCTCCAAATGCAACGACTTCACCTTCGTCTAGTATGATAAAACGATCACAATAACGTTCAGCTGTTGCTAAAATATGTGTACTCATTAGAACGGTTCTACCTTCGTTTTTCTTTTCAACCATTAAATCTAACATGGATTGAATTCCTAATGGATCTAGACCAAGGAATGGTTCGTCTATAATATACAATTCGGGATTAACGATAAACGCACAAATAATCATGACTTTTTGTTTCATCCCCTTAGAAAAATGACTCGGAAAAACTTTCAATTCATTTTCTAAACGGAATGTCTTTAATAATGGCATTGCTCGATTCATCGCTTCATCACGATCAATATCATATGCCATTGCTGTCATCTCAATGTGTTCCTCTAATGTGAGTTCTTCATAAATAACCGGTGATTCCGGAATATAAGATAACTTTCTTCTATAAGCCTCTATGTCATCATTAATGTTGATATCTGAAATTGATAGAGATCCTTCCATAGGTGTAAGCAATCCTAGCATATGTTTAATCGTTGTACTCTTACCAGCGCCATTAAGGCCAATAAGTCCAACGATTTCGCCTTTGTTTAATTCAAAATTTATATCTTTAATTACAGGGCGTTTTCCATATCCACCTGTAAGCTGTTCTACTTTAACTGTCATAAGGCACCTCCATGACTTATATTGTACCAAAAATTATAAAATGCTCATATTAAATACACATGTCCTAATATCGAATTTTTAGCGACAATGTTATAATGAATGGTAATACAAGTTGAAAAGGAGTGTAGTCATCATGTCAGAAACAATTTTCGGCAAAATTTTAACTGGAGAAATTCCTAGCTTTAAAGTATATGAAGACGATTATGTCTATGCCTTTTTAGATATATCACAAGTTACTAAAGGACATACGTTATTAATTCCTAAAAAAGCTTCTGCTAATATCTTTGAAACTGATGAAGAAACAATGAAACATATCGGTGCAGCATTACCTAAAGTAGCAAATGCTATTAAGCGTGCATTTAATCCTGATGGTTTAAACATTATTCAAAATAATGGTGAGTTTGCAGATCAATCTGTATTTCATATTCATTTCCACTTAATTCCTCGATATGAAAATGATATTGATGGATTTGGTTATAAGTGGGAAACACATGAAGATATTTTAGATAACGATGCAAAACAACAAATTGCTGAACAAATTCAAGCACAATTTTAAATGTATGCTTAATCTAAGCTCGAACGGGTATAATATGATTAATATTATAACAATTGCGTTTGAAGTGATAACATCAAGGTTAGCAATTTTAAACAAAATGAGTTATCAAGATAACAGATGTTAAAAGTGAGGAGAATATAAATGAAAGCATCACGCATTCTATTCGGTATCGGTGTTGGCGTAGCAGCTGGTTTTGTAGTTGCACTTCAAGGACGAGACGACAAAAGTGTCAAGAACAACACGATCGATCGTACTGCCCCTACTGGTTCAAAATCAGAACTACAACGTGAATTTGAAACGATTAAACAAAGTTTTAATGACATTTTAAACTATGGTGTTCAAATTAAAAACGAAAGTGCGGAATTTGGTAGTTCAATCGGTGGTGAAATTAAGTCATTACTTGGAAACTTCAAATCTGACATCAATCCTAATATTGAACGTTTACAGTCACACATCGAAAATTTACAAAATCGTGGCGAGGATATTGGAAACGAAATTTCTAAGTAGCACGTTACGTTCTCGATCACAACTATTTTTATTAGTAACAGCATATTTATTTTTTAAAATTAAATGCCAAATAAAAGAGATGACATTAGAAATTAGATATTTCTTGTCATCTCTTTTTTATAACTCGAATGAACTTATGTTTACAAATTACAGGAAGACGTTGTTTGTAGTGATTTCCACTTAAATCATATTTATGAATTGATTGAAAACATTGCTTAGGATTCATTGTGTTATCCTTGCACTTTGATTACGCTTTACTTAAATCATTATCGACAAATAACATTCTTATATTTTCATTGAGTCGAACCTTATATGCACATTACATATACCTTACTTGCACAAATAATTAATCTGGTGTTTATTATAATTACATATCACTATATTTTTAGCATTTGTATGACTTAGTTGGTCAAAAGATGCTTTTGCATATGCCCTGCCATATCCATTTTTATATTATTCAAGTTTTCAAATACTCATGTCACACGCGCCTTTTTCATAAGTGATGCTTTATTAGCAAGAATATGTGTTCGCAGAAATTTGTTCTGCATTCTACTTCTACGCTAGTCAATCAGCCAATTTTACCAATCCCCACTTTCGCGTTTCAAATCAAACAATACGTCGTCCCTTTCTTCATATATAACAATTCTTCTAACTTGATATGTTACTATTGAATTACTGAACCTGAGTTAGTTATAATCTAACTTATATTGAAAAGAGATGAGGCGTAAGATATGTTTTTATGTAAAAGACAAATTGATATCAATGCACGATTTGGGTTGCCTAGAATTGCATTTATGAGTGCAGTTGCAACCATCATTATGTTTTTAGTTAGTTATGAAGTAATGTATTTTTTATCTAATACGCCATTATCAGATAGACATTTTCTCATCTTTTTATTACTTGTATTTATGACGTATCCATTACATAAAAGTATACATTTATTATTTTTCTTACCATATAGAAAATCGTTTAAAGTTCATAAGTTGACTAAAAGAAAATGGCTTATATTCTATAATACCTACGTCAATCAACCTGTACACAAATTTTATTTTTGCATTAACTTAATATTGCCGTTAATTATCTTATCTGCAATGTTCGTTTATCTAACAATTTCATTCCCTCAATATGGACATTATTTTATGTTCTTATTGGCATTGAATTTCGGTATTTCCATTACAGATTTATTATATTTAAAAATAATTATATTTTCTAATTATGGACAATATATAGAAGAACATAGTACAGGTATTAATATTTTGAAAAAAATTAAAAATCCATATCATTTATAACAAAATAATTATAGCAAGGTGTTATTATTTGTTTTTAGGCTATGTAATAGCTTACAATCAAATGTATATAGACCTTGTTTTTTTATTTTCATCAATTACTACCCCTAAACCTAATGCTCTAGTCTGATGTCATGGGTTATTGATTGGTGATAATATAAAACTATGTTATATTCACGATGATTAACTTACAAAGGAGTTTCAACTATGAAGATGATAAACAAATTAATCGTTCCGGTAACAGCTAGTGCTCTATTATTAGGCGCTTGTGGCGCTAGTGCCACAGATTCTAAAGAAAATACATTAATTTCTTCTAAAGCTGGAGATGTAACAGTTGCAGATACAATGAAAAAAATCGGTAAAGATCAAATTGCAAATGCATCATTTACTGAAATGTTAAATAAAATTTTAGCTGATAAATATAAAAATAAAGTTAATGATAAGAAGATTGACGAACAAATTGAAAAAATGCAAAAGCAATACGGCGGTAAAGATAAATTTGAAAAGGCCCTTCAACAGCAAGGTTTAACAGCCGATAAATATAAAGAAAATTTACGTACTGCTGCTTATCATAAAGAATTACTATCAGATAAAATTAAAATCTCTGATTCTGAAATTAAAGAAGACAGCAAGAAAGCTTCACACATTTTAATTAAAGTTAAATCTAAGAAAAGCGACAAAGAAGGCTTAGATGATAAAGAAGCGAAACAAAAAGCTGAAGAAATTCAAAAAGAAGTTTCAAAAGATCCAAGTAAATTTGGTGAAATCGCTAAAAAAGAATCAATGGATACTGGTTCAGCTAAAAAAGATGGCGAATTAGGTTATGTTCTTAAAGGACAAACTGATAAAGATTTTGAAAAAGCACTATTCAAACTTAAAGATGGTGAAGTATCAGACGTTGTTAAATCAAGTTTTGGATATCATATTATTAAAGCTGATAAACCAACAGACTTTAACAGTGAAAAACAAAGCCTGAAAGAAAAATTAGTCGATCAGAAAGTACAAAAAAATCCAAAATTATTAACTGATGCATACAAAGATCTATTAAAAGAATACGATGTTGACTTTAAAGATCGTGATATTAAATCAGTTGTCGAAGATAAAATCTTAAACCCTGAAAAACTTAAACAAGGTGGCGCACAAGGCGGACAATCCGGCATGAGCCAATAACACAAAACCGAGCGACCGTGGTTCAAAAATCATACCACGGCCGCTCGGTTTTTTCGCATTAAAAATCGGACAGATGAGCTCATGTTTCAGTATACTCATCTGTCCGATATCTTTTAATTCTTAATCGAGTGATTCAGGATTGTAGAATCTACGATTTTCAAGACCAAATATTTTATCTGTAAACTGACCCTTGTCAGTTTTTTTATAAGCCTTTTCAAACATATTCATTCTAGCATCGATATTATCAATATAGCATAAAATTTCTGCTTCTTTTAAGTATGGCAGTTTTGGCGAACCATACTCTAACTTACCATGATGAGATAAAATCATATGTCTTAACAACATGATTTCTTCTCCTTCAATGTTCAATTCACGAGCTGCTTCAACTACTTCATCACTCGCAATCGAGATGTGTCCTAATAAGTTACCTTCGACTGTATACGACGTCGCAACAGGACCACTTAATTCTCTAACTTTACCAATATCATGCAAAATAATACCACTATATAACAAACTTTTGTTTAACAATGGATAAATGTCACAAATTGATTTTGCAATACGTAACATCGTTAATACATGATAGCTTAAGCCACTCGCAAAGTTATGATGATGAGAACTAGCAGCTGGATATGTGTAAAATCGTTCTTGATATTTTTTCAATAAATGACGTGTGATACGTTGTAAATTAGCATTTTCAATATCTAGCAAATAATGAGAAATCTCTTCTTGTATTTCTGCCGGTGATAAAGGTGCACCATCTACAAATTGTTCTGTTTTTAATTGATCTTCAGTTGTCGCTAGTCTAATTTGGTTGACTTTCATCTGTTTATTTCCGCGATAGTTTATGATGTCACCTTTAACATGTACAATTTCTTCAGGCTTGATTGTTGCCATATCATTTTTTGTAGCCGTCCAAAATTTCGCTTCAATTTCACCACTTTTATCTTGCAAATGTAATGTCATATAATCTTTACCTTGTGCTGTTACACCCTGTGTAGCTTTATGCACTAAGAAAAAGTGATCAACTGAATCTCCGGGATTTAGATTCTCTATATTTCTCATCGTTTCCCGCCTTCCTCTATTTTGTTTAATGTAATCACTTCTTTTGATGGAACAATATTATCTTTTACACATGTAAAGTATAGTACTTGATAGTGTTCTGATAATGATCGTAAATAATTCAACATTTTTTCAGTACGTTTTTTATCAAAATGAACAAATGCATCATCAACAATTAATGGGAACGGATAATATGGTCGTAGTACCTTAATTAAACTGATACGTAAAGCTACATAAAGTAATTCTTTTGTAGATTGACTTAGTTCAACAGGATCATATAATTGACCATTAACATGTTTAACCGTAATTGAATCTTCATTATAGTTAATCATCGTATATCTGCCATCTGTTAAATGCTTCAATATTTCTACCGCTTCATTAATAACTTGAGGCAAACGTTTATCTTTAATTTGTTTAATGTGTTCATCAACTAAACTTTGTAAATAACTTAAACTTGCCCAATCTTTTGCAATATCATTAAGTTGATTTTTAAGACTGTGATATTCATGTCTTAAATTAGCAAGTGTTGTATCAGTTTCCATGTGATTGATTTGTGCACTTAAATCACTGACTTGTGCTTGCATTTCAAGATATTGCTCATTATATTCGTCAACTTGAGTAGCCAATAAATGATCTTCTTCTTCAAGTTGTGCTGTTGTTTTTTCACTTAAACTAGAACTTAATTCATAAGAATAGTTTTGGTTCTCAAGATATTTAGTTAAATCATTAAAACGACTCAAATTACTAGTATAAGTTTGGTAATCTTCATGATGTTGATAAAAATCTTCTTCAGTACCAACATTGATAAAATCGAATAGTGCTGTAATTTCTTTATTATTTTCTTCTAATTGAGCATTTAAATGATTTAATTCATTTGTAACAAGTTTGGTATTTTCAGCATTAATACGCCATTTTTCATTCGTGTCTTCAGCTGATTTCAACCATTGTTGCACATCGTGGAATAAAGATAATTTGTTGAAATAAACAAATTGTGATTTTGTAACAGCTTCAGCATGATTGTAGAATGTATCTAATTCTTGAACCAATTGCTGGCGTTGTTGATTTAAATCACTGATATGTTGATCTAATGCTTTAATATTCGCCATTGTAGAAATACTATCAACAATTAAATCATTTGAAATTTTAGATGATAAGTATAATTCATCCTTAACGTTTTCAACTGTCGATTGCAATTCATCATGACGCCCTTTCGCATCATTTAAACGACCTTCAATATACTGACGTTTCTCTTCTAAAATATCTTTATTTTTCAAAGCTTGTTGCCAGTGATCACGAATGCGATATTGCTCATCAAGATCAAAATCTAAGTCATAGTTTTCATCTAAAATGGCTAGTTGTTCTTTAATTTCTTCGATTTCATCTGTGATGGCCTCGCTATAATCTACTTCTTTTGATTTAGACATGATGATACCGATAACAAATACTAAAGTTAATACTGCGAAAATAATACCAAACAACATGTTGTTTGAAATAAATGAGAAGGCAGTTAAACCAATACCTACTAATGTTAAAAGAATAAACGTTGTTCGTAACAATTTTTGACGTTTTTGTTTTTCTTGTTGCTCAATTTCGAAACGTTCTTTCAATTTGCTATACAAGTTCTCTTTTTCGTTTAATTCAATGACTTGTTGTGAGTATTCTTTTTTCTTTTCAAAAGTCTCTTCAGGAACTATTTTTTCTTCAACAGAATCTAGTTCGCTATGAACCGCATTATCTTCGATTTTATTTTCTTCTAAACTACGTTCTAATTGCTTAATGTATGCCGCTTGTTCTTGTTTATTCTTGATTTGCTCACTGACATAACTTTTCATTGCCTCAGAACTATCTACGTCATGATGCGTTTCAGACCAACCAATATTTGCTTGCAATTCATCTTTATCACGTTGTTTATTCGCAATATCCTTTTCGATTGCAGTAAGTTCAAATTCTTTATTTTTAATTTCATTTTCTTGTTGATTCAAACTAATGAAGGCGTCAATATCAGATTGTTTAACTGGCTCTAATTGAGTCGCTTCTTCTTTAAGTTGAGCTAAACGCTCATTTCTTAAACCAATATCTCTTTCTAACGATTGCTTATGCGCTCGTGCTTTTTCGTAACGATCCACACCTTTTTCTGGGAATGTGATTGGCTCAATATTTAACTGTTGTTCTAGAGACTTCCATTCTTGTGAATGATCATGTAAAGCAACCTCTTTTTGTTTTTCTTCATGCATTTTTGATAATTGATTTAAATTATGCTTTAAATTCTCTAATCGACGTGATGATTTATCTCGATCATCTACTAAGCGATGATATGTTTCTAGTTTAGCTTCTTCTTCACGAATTTGACTTTCTAGTTGTTTTAATTGCTCAATTTGTTGATTAATGATTGGATTTTTACCTGATTTTTTATATAATTCATCTTTTTTACGATTAATCACTTCGCGCATTGACGTGAATTCAGTTGATCCTAAAGCCCCTGCTTGTAATAAATAATCTTGCAATTGTTTTTCATTTAGGTTTCTATGAATGTCTTGAAGCCCTAGTACATCAAATGAAAAGATACCTTGATATGTCTTTTTAGAAATATAATTAAGTTTCTTTTGTAACCAAGCATCATCACGCACAGCACCATTAGGTAAATATACTTTCACATCACCTTGAGCACTGCCTTTAATTCGTTCAACTTCAATCTCTAAGCCATCATCAAGAATAAGTACTAATTTACCACCGTATTGGTTACCTAGACGTGGTTCTAGTCTTGGCTCTTTAGACTTTTTAGTTGGAAAACCAAATAATATCGAATGGATGAATGCTTGAATCGTCGATTTACCCGCTTCATTTTCACCAAAAATTTCAGTGAAGTTTTTATTAAATTCAATTTTACGTTGAACAAATTGACCGTAACCATAAATTTCAAGTGATTTAATTATCATTTTGTTCACCTCTCATTTCAGCTTTTAATATTTCTTCAGCACGATTAACTAATGCTGTATGGTCGAATGTTCCATAATCGTCTAGGAACTTAGATGCCCTTGGATTTAAATATAAGTCTGACATCGCTTTATCAAAAACAGTTTGATCGACTAATAATTCCGCTGAAAATTCATTAACTAAAGGTGACTCATCATTTTGTGCATATTGTATTTTTAACTCATCAATATATACAAATTGATTTTCGTTTTCTTCATAATCTGTAATCATTTCTTCAACTTGTAATAAATCTTGAGGTGAAATTAATGTCTCACTATTAATAACAAGCGTTAAACGATAAAAGGCTTTTCCTTCTTCTCTCACTTGTTCTTTAAAGTTTTGAATGACCTCGTATAAACCTTGCTTAGATGTCTTATCCGTTTCAATAGTTGCTTCTTCAAATCTAATATACTGTGTAGGATAAAATTTAGTTTTTAATTTTAAGTGGTCACCCTCGATTAATAAGCAACCTTTTTCACCTTGCTCATTAAAATGTCTACCTTGAATATTACCTGAATAGTTAATTACAGGCATATCACTTAATTGTTGACGTTCATGTATATGACCTAAAGCCCAATAATGATACAATTTACTGTTTAAATCTTCTAAAATGAACTCGGTATATCTTTCGTTAACAGAAGATTTACTGTACGTACCATGCAAGACACCAATATATATGCCTTTTTGGCCTTGACTTGACGGATATTCATCAATCTTGTTCTCATAACTTGCTCTATTTTCATAACTAAATCCGTGAATATAAATTGTTTCACCAGATTTAGTAATTGCTTCATACGTCTCAACTTTATTTGAAAATACAGAAACATTATCTGGCCAGTTTGATGAAATCTTTGATGATAATGGGTCGTGATTACCATGACAAACATAAACAAAGATTTGTTCATTTTGTAAACGTTCAAATTGCTGTTTTAAGAAAATTTCAGCACGTAATGTTCTGTTTTCACTATCAAATAAATCACCCGCGATAATTACAAAATCAACATCTTGTTGTAATGCAATATCTACAATGTTTTTAAAACTTTCATAAGCACTTTTTTGAACATCCTCAAAAATTTTAGGGCTTATATGACTCTTAGATTTGAAAGGACTATCTAAATGTAAATCCGAACAATGAATAAATTTAACCATACATCCATATCTCCTTAATTAAAGGTTCTAACATCAATTTTGCAAAATCCAACTATACAAAGCATACTAATCACTATATTCATACTTATAGGTGTAGTGATTCATTAGCTGATTTATTAAAACCAGTCGCCATTTTTATTTTTATTTCGTTAAAAAATTATTATCTACACAATAATAAAGTGCTTTAGTCAAATCGTGATGTTTTATTTATTAACAAGTTTATTATTTCTTCATTTTACCATAATACGCTTCATATCGTCGATGAACATATGAAATTGAGACACATTTATAACAGTTTAAAATTTTATTTGTAGCGTACGTTGATTTTTTTCAAAAATTTCAGTCGGAAATGCAATTTCCGTAGTTGTTAACACCACTAGTGAACCAACTGACACATTAACGATTTACATGTTTACTCTACTAGATTTGCTCGGCAGTAATCACCAATTAGAAGCTAAATGTCAAAACTATCATTGCACTTAATACGCCAAACATTTTCAGGCCGTTCTTAATGAGTCATTAAAAGTGAAACACTTTTCCATCAGTCCAATACATGACCGAACTAATAGTATTATGTTGAAAACTTTACACTCCAAAATGCAAAAAGGAAGTTAGGACACGTTTACTAGCCTAACTTCCGGTACTGAAAACATCACCCCAATTTGACATAGAACCTCTAACTTCTGTTATCAAGCTCATCCGCCCGTTTTGTCATAGAGCCAATATTGTTTGATTGTCCAGCTTCCGTCGTCCGTTCTGAGCTAAAGCTAGACACGTTTACTAGCCTAACTTCCGATACTGAACGCATTTGCCCAATTTGACAGAGAGCCTCTAACTTCCGTTATCAAGCTCATCTGCCCGTTTTGGCATAGAGCCAATATTGTTTGATTGCCCAGCTTCCGTCGTCCGTTCTTTGCTAGAGCTAGGACATGTTTGATAGCCTAACTTCCGGTAGTGAACGCATTTGCCCAATTTGACAGAGAACCTCTAACTTCTGTTATCAAAACTAAAAAAACTACCCACAAAGTCTCGGACTCTGTCGGCAGTCTATTCCTCTATTTAAAGGATTGAAAAATATTAGTCAGCGTAAATTTCGTCTAATGGTTTAACGATAATTTGGTTGATTTCTTGGAATACTTGACTCATTTTTTGTTCAGCATTCATTAATGCAGAGATGTTTTCATCTTTTTCAATTGCTTGCGCTTGTTCTTGCGCTTTTTGTAAATCTTCTTCAGCAATTTCTTCACCTTGCATTTGTTTTTGTTGGAAGTTAATTTGAGTTTCACGGAACTCGTCGAATAACTTTTTAGATTCTTCGTTAGCTTTTACATTAGCGAATGCTTCTTTGATTGCTTTGTATTCTTCGCTTTCTCTTAAAGCTTGTTCTAATTGATTTGCATAATCATATAAATTTACTGCCATGGTTATAGCACTCCTTTGTTGTGATGTTTATTAAAACGTTCGATATTACTTTACCACATCTCGCTTTTTTAGACAAAGATTGCAACCAAACCTTGGAAAAATCCAATAATACCACCTAAAATGAAACCTAATGACATAATCAACTTTAGTTCTTTGTTAGCAATTTCTATAATTAATTTTTCAATATAATCTAAGTCAAACGTATTAATTTGTTCTTCAATTAATCCTCGTAAATCCACTTTTTTCATAATTGCAGATAAGTGAATCGATAATTGTTCAATGATTAAATTTGCTAATTTGCTAGAGAGTTGACCTTCTAAATAATCAACGAATTGAGGCATTAATGTAACCACTGGCTTATTCGCTTGTTTGCTTGCATATGTTGTTACATACACTGATAGATTTTCAGCGATTTCATTAAACTGCGACGCATCTAACAGTTCATTCAATGGTTTATCTTTAAAAGTTTGATATTCATTGGTAATTAACGATGTCACAATTGCTCTTGCTTTAGGATGAGATGTTAAACGTATAAGTTCTTGTTGAATTCGATCTGCAATGCTCTCTTTTGTCATAAACATTTGCAACATACCAATTAACTTACCTTTCTCATTGAAAAAAGTATCCAACATATCATTAATATCTTGTGTGCCTTTTGCAGATGATAAATAATTTCTTGCACGATCACATAATAAGTCTGTTGCGTTATCTACATGCTGATCTAAAAATGTTACAAGTTGATTTGGCAATAAAGATGCTATTGTTTGGTTTTGATGCTTTGTATAATAATTATTCAATTGTGATTCAATATATTGATTTCCATTAGTTTGTAATACTTGTTCTAAATCAATATCGATTTGAGAAGTAATTTGTTTTATTGACAATTGATCTTTCGTCACCTTTTGTAACTGCTGTTGAATCATAGATTCTATTGCTTGCTGTGATTGCTCGCTTTTTAATTTTTCATTAATTAAAGTTTCTGTAAGCAAATGCTCTTCAATCACTTGGCCAATTTTAGTTGCAATTTCTTCGCGTCTTTTCGGTATTAAACCTGGTGTAAATGGGACTCTAAATTTAAATATATAGTATGGTTTAAAGGGGTGAAACAGCATTCTAATTGCAATTACATTAGTAATGCCACCAATTATCGCCCCTACTACAATCATAAATATGATAATAAATAGTGCATTCATAATTTTGACTCCTTTGTGACAACATAGTTATTCATTATACCACTATTTTTATTTTTTAATTCATTAATCATTTCACTTTCTGCTCAATTTATTATTAGTTTACATACAAAAAGCGATGCCTCACCTCTCGAAACAGGTGTGTTACATCGCTTTTATTATTTATTAAAAGTATATAGGCCTAGATATGTACTAATTCTTCTTTAGCATTTCTGTTAAAGTATGTTTCAGCTTCTCTCATTTTAGAAGTACCGAAAATTGGTTGGTTATCTGGATTTAATACACGATAAATATTGCTTACTTTGTTACTTTGTAAAATGTACCCATTACGAGTCTCAATGTTATTCCAATAAATATCACTTGTTGGTGCATGGTTTGGATATGCACAGTGATTTCTTGAAATTGTTTGAACGATTTCTAATGGATCACAGCCAAATGTACTGTTTAATACTTCAGAGTCTCTGAATAATGCACAAATTGAAATACAAGTTGTCCAGTTTGGTAATACTCTCTCTTTTTCGATTTGTACTAAAGTCTTTTTAGAAAGTCCAATTGTTTGCGCCATAGTATCTTGCGTATAACCAGCCTCTATACGAACCATTTTAAATTTTGTTTGAATTAAATCTGTAAAACTCTGTCTATCCATTCTGTTATCTACCTTTCTGTTTGGGGAATTTTATCCGGACACAAGAAATTGCAATAATACACATTTCTTGAAACACAGATTACATCTTAATATATTTTTAATAAAATGAAAAGAGTCAATTTCACATTTGTATTAAATTTTGATCAAGTCAACAAGAGTTAAGTTTACTTTATAATGAAGTGAAAGTAAATGAAGTAAAATTTTATGCATAATCACTAGATTTGATAAAACTTACACTTTTATAATGATATCAAATTTACAAAGAAAACTGTATAATAAACCCTATCGCTATAAAAAAATCATCAAAATCAGATTAAAAATTGTCTATTTTTCGACAAATATTTAAAAGCTCATTCTAAATCAACTTATTTTCCATTGCATAAATTGCTGCTTGTGTACGATCGCTAACTTGTAATTTACTAAATATATGACTGACATGTGTTTTAATTGTTTTTTCAGATACAAATAAAGTTTCTGCTATCTCTTTATTTGTTTTACCTTTAACCATTTCACGTAACACTTCAATTTCTCTCTTTGACAACTTATTCGTGTAGTGTGGTTTTTGGCTAACTGTTTCGAATACATCTTGTGCCTTAGGATGTATCATTTTTTCACCGTTCATAACTCGTCTAATAGTTTCAATTAATTGCTGAGGCTCAACGTCTTTCATTTCATAACCATCAGCACCTTTATTGATTGCTGAAATTACATGTTCATCATCAACATAACTTGTTAATACCAAAACTTTAATATCCGGATAATGTGCCTTAATATATTCCGTAATTTCAATACCATTCATGCCAGGCATCACTAAATCTAATAGCACAATATCAGGGTGCTCATGCTCTTTTAAATATTCTAAAAATGTTTCTCCATCTGCAAAGTCTTGTAAAACTTCTATGTTTTCAATCGTGGATAATAAAAATCGCAATCCTTGTCGCACAATATAATGGTCATCTACTAATATTACTTTGTTCATGGGTTATCTCCTTAAATCAAGCTATTTTATAGGAATTGTGAATTGTATTTGTGTACCCTTTGTTGGCTGAGAATGAAAGGTCACTTTACCTCTTAATAATTTAACTCTTTGTTTTATGTTATTTATACCGTGTGATGAAGCTATCTGAACATTATCAATCTCAAATCCTTGACCATAATCAATCACGTCAATATATAGTATATCGTTCATTTGTTTTAATGTAAGATCCATTTTATTCGTATCAGCATGTTTCTTAACATTATTAATACACTCTTGTAATGCTCTGTATATGTTTTCTTCGATTTCATTAGATAAATCGATTAAACCTTCTACATTTACATTTAATTGTATATGCATTAATTTACTATATGCTGTCAAAGCATGAATTAAACCTTGCTCAAGTCCAACTGGCTTAAGTTGCCAAATCAATGCACGCATTTCATTAACGGCATTTTGACTCGTTTCCTCAATCGTCTTGAATGCTTGTTTAGCGATGGATTCGTTTGACACGCCATACGCAGCATGTGCTGTTAGTTTTACAGAAAATAACATTTGATTTACTGAATCATGTAAATCTCTAGCTAAACGATTACGTTCATTAATTTTTGCTGCTTCTTTTTCACGGTCTGTTAAATAAATACGTTTGATGGCTGACCCTAATTGAAATGCGACAGACTCTAGCAACTCTAAATCTTCATCACTATATATTTCAGTATTTGGTGACGCTACATTTAAAATGCCGAATTGTTCTTGACCCGATTTAAGTGGTACCGTTGCATGATATGTAATATTGTCATTTTGGCTAGGAAATGCTTTAGAGGCTAAGTTAATACGAGAACAATTGACGATATTCGACGCTTTCATTAGCCTACGTTGATTAAATGCTTTCACACACCAACAAGACCCATCTTTAATATAGTGACAGTGGTCTGCTGTCAAAGATTGTGGTAAAGCCACATGTGATACAAGTTCATGTTCACCTACGCTATTGATGAAAAATATCCAGCCTGTCGTGAAATTACTGCCCTCAATTAAATATTTTAAAGCACCTTGGGTCATGCTATACATTTCAGTTTCTTCGTTTAAAAATTCGGCAATCTCTTTTAATAAAGCTAGTCGCGTCCTTTGTTCCATCAAATCGCTCCAATTCATTTTTACGTGTATTAACTATTATACATTGAGTTATTATATTTTTAAATCTTAGACGTGAACATGATAAAATGGCCTTGATTACTTAATAGTTATATTTCGGAGAACTGATTTGTGATATGATATTAAAGACTATAGGAGGATTTTATGAAATTTAAAATACCAGAAAACTTTAATGACTTAAGTTTACGAGATATTTTCCAACAACTTAAGGTACCTAAAAAAGATTTACATCATTTAAATATGTCTAAAGATATTACTATTAATGATAAACCTGCGCGATTAATGAATAAAGTGCATACTGGCGACGATGTATTTGTTCCAACCATCGATGAAAAAAGTAATTATGTTCCAAGTTATCGTTATGCACAAATTAAATACGAAGACGATGATATGGCAATCGTAATGAAACCTAAAGGTGTTAAGACCCACCCTAATGATTTAAAAGAAAGCAATACTTTAATGAATCATGTGATTTACACTATTGATAGTGACTATGTCGAACCAATTCATCGACTGGACCAGGAAACAGTAGGATTATTAATTGTTGCTAAAAACCCTTTAATGAAAAAAATTCTTGATCGCATGTTAGAAGACAATGATATTACGCGGATATACAAAGCAAATGTTAAGGCACTTTTACCTTTAAAACCACAAACGATTGATATGCCAATTGGTAAAGATAAATTCCATTCGAATAAACGACGTGTGTCTCCTACTGGACAGCGTGCAATTACACACATTTTAACTTCAAAAATGATAAAAGAAACTGTGTGCCAACTTGAAATCAAGTTGGATACTGGACGTACTCATCAAATTCGTGTGCATTTAGCTGAAATTGGCCACCCAGTTATTGGTGATCCTTTATACGGTGATTCAACGTTAAGACAATTAGAACTTGAAAGTTACAAAATAGAGTTTGTGCATCCCTTGACTAAGGAAGTCATTTCCGTTTCTTTGGATGACTAATTTGTTTAGTTTGGCATGATATTTAAATATGCAATACTGCATTGTAACTAAATCAAGTATCAACTTAAATCGGATAGATGGAAAATTATTAATTTTTTCAGATGTTCGGTTTTTTTATGTTTTTTACGATGCTTAGGATTTTATATTTTGATATTTTAGTAATTTTTCATTTTATAGCATCCTTGGATATTTTCAACTGCGTTACGTGTATCTATGGACAATACATGACATCATAAGATTTTTATCACAGGTTGTTTGGCCAATACATGTACAACAATTCATCATAAAAAAAATAGGTTCTATAATAAAAAGGACTCCATGAAAAGTTTTTTCTTTCATGGCTATATATCAAATCGGACTTATAAGTTCAATTTGACATAGACAAAAAAATAAAGCTTGAACACTACATCTACCTGTAATGCCCAAACTTTATTTTATATTAATATTTAATTAATGAGGATCTACCATATCTTCTGGTTTAATCCATGCTTCAAATTGTTCTTCTGTAACATATCCAGTTTGAATTGCAGATTCTTTTAAAGTTAAACCTTCTTTATGGGCTTTCTTAGCAATTTGAGCAGCTTTTTCATAACCAATATGTGGATTTAATGCAGTAACTAACATTAATGATTGATTTAAATAATTATCAATATTCTCTTCGATTGGTTCAATGCCCACTGCACAATTGTTATTAAATGTTTCCATACCGTCAGCTAAAAGGTAAATTGATTGTAGTGTATTATGCATAATAACTGGTTTATAAACATTCAATTCAAAGTTACCTTGTGAACTTGCGAAGCCAACAACTGTATCATTACCCATTACTTGGACTGCAACCATTGTTAACATTTCACATTGAGTAGGATTAACTTTACCAGGCATAATTGATGAACCTGGTTCATTTTCAGGGATAGAAATTTCTGCCAAACCAGCTCGTGGTCCTGAAGCCAACCATCTCACATCATTAGCAATTTTCATTAAGTCTCCTGCTAGCGCCTTCAATGTTCCGTGTAGTTGTACTACTTCATCATGTGCTGTTAATGCATGGAATTTATTTTCAGAAGATACAAATGGATAACCCGTATTTTCTGAAATATAATGTGCCACTTTATCACCAAATTCAGGATGCGCATTAATACCAGTACCAACAGCCGTACCACCGATGGCAAGATTTAAAATGTGCTTCTTAGATTCAGATAACATTGTTTCGCAACGGTCAAGCATATAACGCCAGCCACTAATCTCTTGTCCTAGTTTGATCGGTGTTGCATCTTGTAAATGTGTACGACCAATTTTAATAATTGAATCAAATTTATCTTCTTTTTCTTTCAATGTATTTCTTAAAAGTTTTAATGCAGGTTCTAATTTTGTTTCAACCTCTTGATATAATGCAACGTGCATAGCAGTTGGAAATGTATCATTCGAACTTTGTGATTTATTTACATCATCATTTGGGTGGATACTTTCATCACTTTGATGATCTTTTAAATACATATTAGCAACATAACTTACTACTTCGTTCACATTCATATTACTTTGTGTACCGCTTCCTGTTTGCCATACAACTAGTGGGAAGTGTTCATCTAATTCACCTGATAAAATTTGATCACATGCGTATACAATGGCATCTTTCTTTGCCTCGCTTAATTTTCCTAAATCAAAATTAGCTAATGCTGCTGCACGCTTTAGTTGTGCAAAACCATAAACTACTTCGATTGGCATACGCTCTTTACCAACTGGGAAATTACGTTTACTTCTTTCTGTTTGAGCACCCCAATATTTATCTGCAGGTACTTCTATTTCTCCAAAAGTATCATGTTCAATTCTTACTGACATTCAATTTCTCCCCTTATCACTGTTTATTTAACTGTAGTATATCATTAAATAATTTAATTGAGCAATTTATGATTAAAACGTTTTCATTATTTGAAATAAAAATACACTAATCGCACATGCCCATCCTTTATTACAGAGATACGGTCATACGATTAGTGTGTTATCTATCATTATTTAGTTATTGTTGAACTAAGTTTAATTACGATACTTTGTTTTAGTAGCTTCAACCGTAGCAATAGCTGTAAGTATATATAATACAGCACTAACAATTGTCGTATATGGATTTAGAGCAACAAGCGTACCTAATACTCCTGTTAAACTCGCATAAAACCCATCAAGTGTATAATACAATATTCCTGTTATTAATAAACAACAAATTACACTTATTACAATACCTGATTGATTACTTTTAATGAATGTTTGCGCATTAACATCATCGATTAATCCTTTTGATAAATTGAGTTGTAATTTTATTACTTTGAAAATAACAGGTAAATATAATGCCCCAATTGCCAATGGAAAAGCTTTAATTGATATTAAACTTATAATAACTGTTGCTATCAATAATTGAATCCAGTATTTTCCTAACATAAATATATAAATCTCCTCTAATTTCATTCTTCAATAGCATATCATAATCTTGACATATTAAGAAACGCGGTTTAATGATTTCATTAAAAATATTAATGATAGATGACTTCTTTCAATTA
Source organism: Staphylococcus sp. GDB20D11A (assembly GCF_016893255.1). NCBI lineage: Bacteria > Bacillati > Bacillota > Bacilli > Caryophanales > Staphylococcaceae > Staphylococcus > Staphylococcus sp. GDB20D11A. The sequence continues at coordinate 9,590 of NZ_JAFEPJ010000006.1, read as the reverse complement.
TGTCTGGGGTATTTAATTATCAATTCCGTTTAAATGTTGTTTTAATATTTAAAATTGAATTTTTGATATATTACTATGTCTGGTACACAAATCAATGTTTTATGCTTTACAAAGTTATATTGGCAGTAGTTGACTACGGGCCACAACATAGAAGCTTCGGTATGTCAGCTTACTATTTCATGCAAGCTGGTGGAAAGTCAGTTTTCAATAACGTGCAAGTTGGCGGGGCCTCAAACTCAGAAGCTGGCGAAAAGTCAGCTTCTATGAATATAATAAAAAAGCTAGGTAACAAAATGCTACCTAACTTCATATTCAAGATTATCAATCCTATTTGATATAGGTTCTACAATATTCATTGTTTACATCATAAATAGCTGAATATTACACAATTATAATACTTTACTGACTGTCTTCTTCAGAATTCTTTTCTTGATCATTTTGATCAGAAATTTGTTCCATTTCTTTACCTAATTCTTTTAAATCTTCAAAATCAGTTACCATACTGTTTTCTTCTTCATGATAATTTAATTTTGGATCTTTGTCTTTAGACATAATCAATACCTCACAGATTTTTAATTAAGCAAAGCGTGACGTAAAGTAAGCTTTAACATCTTCAGGTAAACCTGCAGCCGCTTCTTTATCAAGAATAACATTTACCATTCTATGTGCTTTTAAATCAGCTGGTTCGAAGCTTGTTTTACCATTTTCTTGATATAATTTTTCAACTACATCTCGTTTATTAGCACCAGTCACTACTAAGAAAATTTCTCTTGCTTCCATTAGTCCTTGACGAATACTAACATTTAACTTACCTTGCTCATCGATAGAAACAACTTGTAATGTTAATTTCCCTTTATTTTCTTTAGTTTTAATCTTATCAGCGATTAATTCGATTGCATCTTTTTCATAAGCAATTGGATAAACTTGACCTGCTGGTACACCTAACGCTTCGAAATATGATTTTTTATCGTCATAATCTAAAATATTTATTTGGCTAAAATCAACAGCATGTTTTTCAATATTTTTCTTTAATTCATCTAGTACTGGCGCTTGATCAGTATCTAAATGAAAACCTGCAATTGTAGTAGGATTATTGTTAAATTGCTTTCTAATAATATCAGCAGCATATTCTGCTACAAGTTGACTATTGTCAAAGACTTTAAAGTTCATTGCCATGATTTCTACACTCCTCTTAGTTTGCATTTTACATAAAAACGGCGATATTAATAATTATTATACCCTAACTTTCAATATATCAAACCATTTAACTTTAACATGCTTATACTCTAAATATAGCACTTAAGCATCATTTTTATAATGAAAATGAGTAAATTTTAATTCAATCCTGGAAAATCTTGTTGACGTAACGCTTCATAAATTAACAACGCAGCAGTATTTGATAAATTTAATGAACGAATATGTTCGCTCATAGGAATTCTTAACGCTGTGTCTTGATATTTCTCTTTCACCCAGTCTGGTAATCCTGTCGTTTCTTTTCCAAAAATGAAGTAAAAATCTTTGTCATGATTTGAAAAATCAAAATCACTATAAGTCTTTTTACCAAATTTTGTTAATAAGTAATACTCGCCATTTGTGGCTTCAAAAAATGCTTCAATACTATCATGATACGTAATATTCACAAATTCCCAATAATCTAAACCGGCTCTTTTTAACATTTTATCATCAGTTCTAAATCCAAGAGGTTTAATTAAATGTAAATGTGTGTTTGTACCTGCACACGTACGTGCAATGTTACCAGTATTAGCTGGGATTTCTGGTTGATATAAAACGATATGATTTGTCATATTACTATTCTCTCCTTGTGTCCAATCCTTTTATCATTTCATTCTGAACTTCTGCATCCTCTTTATCGTAATTTGCATTGATAAAATCTCTTGCTTCTTCCCCAAGAATTTGACCAATAGCCCAATAAGCAGTTGCTCGAATCATCGGTCTTTCATCTGTTGTTGCAACTTTTTTCAATTCTGGAATTGCATCCACTTCATTAAAATGCGCCAATGCTAAAATAGCATTTCGTTGTATCGGTTTTTTACCACGCCAAGCACCTGCAAGGTGACCATATGTTTGTTTGAATTCTTTATTAGACATACGTAGTAAAGGTACTAATCTTGGCTTTAAAATTTCTGGTTCCAAAATGATGTCATCTTGTTCGGTATTAATACCTCTATTTTTCGGGCAAACTTGTTGACACGTATCGCAACCATATAATCTATTCCCAATTTTATAACGATATTGGTCAGGCATATAGCCTTTTGTTTGCGTTAAAAAACTAATGCATTTCTGACTATTTAATTGGCCATTTCCAACTAATGCACTTGTTGGACAACGATCAACACAAATTGTACAATCACCACAGCTATCTAATAATGGATCATCAGGTTCAAAAGGTATACTGACTAACATTTCACCGAGGTATGTCCATGTTCCTAGTTTAGGATTGATGACAAAGCCATTACGACCAACAAATCCTAAACCTGCTCGTTCTGCTACTGCCCTATCTGATAATACATCCGTATCTACCATAGATTTGATTTCAACATCTGGAACTTTAGATTCAATAAATGCAGCTAACATGTCTAATCGTTTACGCATAATTGTATGATAATCTTGACCCCACGATGCTCTAGCAAATAAGCCTCTGCGATCACCTCTAACACTCTTAGGTGCACCTTTCAGTTTGTTAGGATAACCAACTGCAATTGCTATGATTGACCTTGCTGTTGGTAAGGATAATTTAGGATCCGTTCGTAAAGCAATATCAGATTCTTCAAATCCTGAGGCATAACCATTTGCATGATATGCTTCTAGCTTTTGCTTCAATTCATCAAAGGGATCGGCAGTAGTAAATCCAATACTGTCGATACCAATTGTATATGCATAGTCAATGATATCTTGCTTTATCTGCTTTGTATCCAATCGTATGCCCCCCATAAAATAATACTATGTTATTTTAACACAACCATTATTCATATTGAGGTTTCATTTCACATAATTTTAATAATAAAAAGCTTGAATATATGATATAACTTTGTGGTGCGTATCATATATTCAAGCTTCGTTAGGTTATTATAATACTCTTGCTAAGAAATTTTGTGTTCTTTCATGTTGCGGTTGTTCAAATATTTCGACTGGTGTGCCTGACTCTACGACAACGCCATCTGCCATAAATATGACTTTGTCACTTACATCTTTGGCAAATCCCATTTCATGTGTCACAACCACCATGGTCATACCTTCTTTGGCTAGGTCTTTCATTACTTTTAATACATCACCAACTACCTCAGGATCTAATGCTGAAGTTGGTTCATCGAATAAAATAACATCTGGATGCATTGCTAAAGCTCTTGCAATTGCTACCCTTTGTTTTTGACCACCTGATAATTGATTCGGATATACATCTGCTTTTTCTTTTAATCCCACTTTATCTAATAACGACAATGCTTCCTTATGCAATTCATCGTTATTATCTTTCTTTAATAATTTAGGAGCTAAAATAATATTATCGACAACTTTTTTATGTGGAAATAGGTTGAAGTTTTGAAATACCATACCCATTTTTTGACGTAGTTTATCTACTTGTGTCCCTTTTTCCGTTAAGTCATTGCCTTCAAAAATCACTTGACCTTTAGTGGGTACTTCTAATAAATTCATACATCTTAACAATGTACTTTTACCACTACCAGATGGACCTATTATTGCTACTACTTCCCCTTGATTGATTTCAAGATTGATATCTTTTAAAACTTCATTATCTCCAAAAACTTTATTAAGATTGTTTATTTTAATCACTGGCATTCAATCTCCCTTCAATCATGTTCATAATGCGTGTTAGTACAAATGTTAAGACAAAGTATAATGCTGCTGCCACTAGTAATGGTGTGAATGGGTCAAATGAAATACCTTGAACTACTTGTGCATTAAACATAATTTCGCCAACTCCAATTGTTGACACAATAGATGATTCTTTAATTAAAGTGACAAATTCATTACCTAAAGCTGGTAAAATGTTTTTAATTGCTTGTGGCATAATTACACTTTTCATCGTTTGTCTATAATTCAAACCTAGACTACGTGCGGCTTCCATTTGGCCTTTATCAACAGCATTTATACCTGCACGAATAATTTCAGCAATGTAAGCTGAGGAATTAATAACTAATGCAATTGTTCCACAAACAAGAGCTGAAATATCTAGTCCTAATGCAGCAGTTATACCAAAGAATACGATAAATACTTGAACTAACATTGGTGTTCCTCTTAATATTTCGATATAGATAGAGGCAATCCATGAAATAATTTTTATTTTACTTAATTTCATTAACGCAACGAATGCACCTAAAATAGAACCTAATGCAACACCGATAAGTGAAATTAATATTGTAATCTTAATTCCTTTCAAGAAAAAACTACCATACTTAGAAATAAAACCACTGTCATCATTCATCGCATTTGCAGCATTAGTCATATATTTATCGATTAATCCTTTATCTTTAACCTCTTTAATCGTTTTATTAATTTGTGACAATAATTTTGGTGAATCTTTTGGCACTGCTATCACTGTATCTTTTTCTTCTTCATTAAATTTCACATTGGAAATTCCTAATTTAGGATTTTGTTTTAAATATGCTTCTGCTACAGGTTTTTCAACTACAGCACCTTCAACCTTTCCACTTTTCAGAGCTAATATAACGTCTGGTAAACGGCTTAATGAAGTAATAGATGCATTTTCAATTTCGGTTTGAGCGATTTTTTCTTGTTCAGTTCCCTTTTGTGCCCCTACTTTTTTATTATTAAAGTCTTTGATATCTTTATATTCATTAACTTTATCTTTCTTTACAAGCATGATATTTTTAGTCATCATATATGAATCTGAAAAATCAACTTGCTTCTTACGTTCAGGCGTTGAAGTCATTCCGGAAATAATAATATCAATTTTTCCAGTTTTAAGAGCTCCTAACAAACTATCAAATGACATATTGACGATTTTTAATTTTAAATTATTATCTTTCGCAATTTTTTTAGCTAAATCAATATCTACACCTGCATACTCAGTCTTACCATTAACTGTATGCTCAAATTCCATTGGTGCATAATCTGCAGAAAGACCCACTCTAAGTTCACCGCGTTCTTTAATCTTCTCCCATGCTTGATCTTGTTCAGCATGTGCTGTGGGATTGATATACACCATAGCACTGCTAATTAACAACCCTAATATTAATATAAACCTAATTAAACACTTCATTTATGCAGCCCTCCCTAATTAATATTCATAATTATACATATTAATACATTTTGATGCAATAGTGTTTTATAAATGTATTTTTATCAATATAAAGAAAAGCTTCTTTTTAAAAGACTTAACTTAAAAAATCCCTATTATACGCGAACAATTCTTACATTTTAAAATCAATCAAAAAAAGCGCTACTATCAATATCTTATTGACAGTAACGCCTATATTTATCATATATCAAAACTTATTCTTGTCATCAAGCTATAAATTATTGTTTTGGAACTTCAAATTTATAAATATCATTGGAATATATAGGAATGAATTTTTTACACAATTCATGAACAATAAACGCCGATACAAATGGTATGACAAAATAACCAAGAGCTAATAAAATAATATTCATTGTTGGATCACCTGACATTCGGTTAAATGCATTTATTGGGCCAACTAATCCTGTATATCCAAATCCAGCAGACAATGGTGTTCCTTTAACCTGAAGAACGTAAGCAATGATTCCAGTAATTATTCCATTTATAGTCAATGGTATCGAAATAATTAAATTTTTCAAGTAAACTGGGATCATCATTTTTGCAGCTCCTATGAGTAAAACTGCATTTACACCAATAGAATTGACACGCAATGAGCCGAATAAGAAAGTAACACAGGCAGCCACTATACCTAAGTTTGCTGCTCCACTTCCTAGCCCGTTTAAACTAATCGCAGTTGCAATCGCTACTAACGATATTGGTGTTACCATTAATAATGAAAATGCCACACTAATAAGTATAGACATTAACAACGGATTTAACTCTGTAAAAGAATGAATTACATTTCCAATTGCTTGAGTAATTTTTCGAATGTAAGGTAATGTGATTAGACCGATACCCCCACTAACGATAGGTACTAAAACTGGTAAAATAATTAATTCAAAAGATCCAAGTTTGTTTTGTAATACCATATATATAAGACATGCAATAATAACAACCAAACTCGTATTTATAATGTCACCTATACCTTTTAACATAAAACTATTATTGCTATATACAACAGCACCTGAACCAATCATAGCTGATGTACCTACTATAGCAGCACCTGCGCCATTAAATTTAAATTGATGAGCAGCTAAAACCCCAATAATAAATGCCATAAATGATTGAATTAGTATCACTAACTGATACGTTAATTCTAAAATTTCATTACCACTTTTAAATATTTTTAATACTTCACCTAATAAAGCATTCGGAACAAGTGCAATAACAACACCAGCACCAATAGAATTTAAAATCTTACTGAAAAACTGTTTATTATCAGCATTCTTTGCGTTACTCATAAACGACCTCCAATTTGAACATTAAATTCATCATATTATAGAAAATTAACTTTAACAATGATTAGTTGGCTAATTTAATCTAAATATAACAATCCACAAAAGGAATAAAGTAAATTTGAACAATCTACTCAGTAAACAATGTCATGTTAATTTTAAAATACTACTAATTACATCCTGTGACTAATAATGTAATAAATTGTAAATAATAAAATAGCCATATTACTTTTAAGATAGATAAATTGATTCGACTTGATATAAAGCAGATTAAAATAGCACTTTTACAAATATTTTATTAGAAAAGTTAAAACAAATACATAACCCCAGATAATATAGTCATTATCATTAATGTAATACCAAAAAAAGAAGTTAAACAATCTATAGTTGCTTAACTTCCTATATTGAACGCATCATTACAATTTGACATAGAGCCTATTAAAGCGTTTGCCATTTGAGTGCCACTTTTATTTGTATTGTACAAAGAGAAATAAAAAGAAACCTTGTTTTACAAGGTTTCTAGTACGTTATGTTATGTAAATAACAGTTAATATACCGGTGGTCGGGGTCGAACCGACACTCCACAAGTGGAACGGGATTTTGAGTCCCGCGCGTCTGCCAATTCCGCCACACCGGCTTAATGGTAAACAAAAAACTTCCCTTTGGAAGCAATTATGGAGCGGAAGATAGGATTTACACCTATACCTCGTTCCGGGAAGGAACGTGTTCTAAAAGTTGAACTACTCCCGCAAATATTAAATTATGGAGCGGAAGATAGGATTTACACCTATACCTCATTCCAGGAAGGAATGTATTCTAAGAGTTGAAATACTCCCGCATTATTATTAAATTATGGAGCGGAAGATAGGATTTGCACCTATACCTCGTTCCGGGAAGGAACGTGTTCTAAAAGTTGAACTACTCCCGCATAAACCTGGAGGCGGCAACCGGATTTGAACCGGTGATAAAGGTTTTGCAGACCTCTGCCTTACCACTTGGCTATGCCGCCAATAACTGGGCTAGCTGGATTCGAACCAACGAGTGACGGAGTCAAAGTCCGTTGCCTTACCGCTTGGCTATAGCCCATTAATAATAAGGGCGGCTGAAGGGGATCGAACCCTCGAATGTCGGAACCACAATCCGATGTGTTAACCACTTCACCACAGCCGCCATGGCAGGGGCAGTAGGAATCGAACCCACACCAAAGGTTTTGGAGACCTCTATTCTACCGTTGAACTATGCCCCTATTAAAAATAATAAATGGAGGGGGGCAGATTCGAACTGCCGAACCCGAAGGAGCGGATTTACAGTCCGCCGCGTTTAGCCACTTCGCTACCCCTCCATAAATGGTGCCGGCCAGAGGACTTGAACCCCCAACCTACTGATTACAAGTCAGTTGCTCTACCAATTGAGCTAGGCCGGCTAAGAAATGGTTCAGGACAGAGTCGAACTGCCGACACATGGAGCTTCAATCCATTGCTCTACCAACTGAGCTACTGAACCATAATAAAAATGTAATGATGGCGGTCTCGACGGGAATCGAACCCGCGATCTCCTGCGTGACAGGCAGGCGTGTTAACCGCTACACTACGAGACCTATAAAATATTGCGGGAGGCGGATTTGAACCACCGACCTTCGGGTTATGAGCCCGACGAGCTACCGAACTGCTCCATCCCGCGATAATAAAAAATAATGGCGGAGGAAGAGGGATTCGAACCCCCGCGGCCCGTTAAGGCCCTGTCGGTTTTCAAGACCGATCCCTTCAGCCGGACTTGGGTATTCCTCCATTATTATAGGTAAATCGCTATTAATTATAAAATTAAATGGCGGTCTCGACGGGAATCGAACCCGCGATCTCCTGCGTGACAGGCAGGCGTGTTAACCGCTACACTACGAGACCATTAGTAAAACGGAGGAAGAGGGATTCGAACCCCCGCGAGCCGTTAAGCCCCTGTCGGTTTTCAAGACCGATCCCTTCAGCCGGACTTGGGTATTCCTCCAAAATTATATGGACCTTGCAGGACTCGAACCTGCGACCGAACGGTTATGAGCCGTTAGCTCTAACCAACTGAGCTAAAGGTCCTAAATATAATTTTACAACTAATAAATAGTGGCGGTGGAGGGGATCGAACCCCCGACCTCACGGGTATGAACCGTACGCTCTAGCCAGCTGAGCTACACCGCCTTATATAGTTTGTAAATAATATGGTGGAGACTAGCGGGATCGAACCGCTGACCTCCTGCGTGCAAAGCAGGCGCTCTCCCAGCTGAGCTAAGCCCCCATAATAATTACAGTATATCGGGAAGACAGGATTCGAACCTGCGACCCCTTGGTCCCAAACCAAGTGCTCTACCAAGCTGAGCTACTTCCCGTATAATTAACGCGCCCGATAGGAGTCGAACCCATAACCTCTTGATCCGTAGTCAAACGCTCTATCCAATTGAGCTACGGGCGCATATGTTTTTATTGAAAATGGTGCCGAGGACCGGAATCGAACCGGTACGATGATCACTCACCGCAGGATTTTAAGTCCTGTGCGTCTGCCAGTTCCGCCACCCCGGCACTATAAAAATGGAGCAGAAGACGGGATTCGAACCCGCGACCCCAACCTTGGCAAGGTTGTATTCTACCGCTGAACTACTTCTGCATATGCGGGTGAAGGGAGTCGAACCCCCACGCCGTAAGGCGCTAGATCCTAAGTCTAGTGCGTCTGCCAATTCCGCCACACCCGCAAATGGTGAGCCATAGAGGATTCGAACCTCTGACCCTCTGATTAAAAGTCAGATGCTCTACCAACTGAGCTAATGGCTCTTCCATGGTGCCGGCCAGAGGACTTGAACCCCCAACCTACTGATTACAAGTCAGTTGCTCTACCAATTGAGCTAGGCCGGCAATATGTAAGAATAAATGGTGGAGAATGACGGGTTCGAACCGCCGACCCTCTGCTTGTAAGGCAGATGCTCTCCCAGCTGAGCTAATTCTCCGATTTAAAACTGCCTGGCAACGTTCTACTCT
>NZ_JAFEPJ010000051.1:0-817 GCF_016893255.1 Staphylococcus sp. GDB20D11A | reverse complement strand
TTGATTACAACAACTGAAGGAACAATGATTATTGAGCATGCTCGTGACATGTTGAAAAGAGAGCGATTATTTTTTGACAAAATGCAGGCACATATTGGTGAAGTGAATGGAACAATATCAATAGGGTGTTCTTCATTGATTGGACAAACCTTACTTCCTGAAGTTTTGAGCCTATATAATGCCCAATTTCCTAATGTTGAAATTCAAGTACAAGTTGGTTCAACTGAACAAATTAAAGCAAACCATAGAGACTATCATGTTATGATAACTCGTGGAAATAAGGTAATGAATTTAGCTAACACACATTTATTTAATGATGATCATTATTTTATTTTTCCAAAAAATAGACGAGACGATGTTACAAAGTTGCCATTCATAGAGTTTCAAGCTGACCCGATTTATATAAATCAAATAAAGCAATGGTATAACGATAATTTAGAGCAAGATTATCATGCAACTATTACAGTGGATCAAGTGGCAACTTGTAAAGAAATGTTGATTAGTGGTGTAGGTGTTACAATCTTGCCAGAAATTATGATGAAAAATATCAGCAAAGAACAATTTGAGTTTGAAAAAGTAGAAATTGATAATGAACCGCTGATTCGTTCAACGTTTATGAGTTATGATCCGAGTATGTTGCAATTGCCACAAGTTGATTCTTTTGTAAATCTTATGGCGAGCTTTGTTGAACAACCAAAGGCGTAGTCTTAGACTAATTTAAGGTGTTAGTATTTAATTTTAAACTATTCGGTTAAATTGAACGCAGTTGGTTGCTAATGCACCAACTGCATAAGATCCCCTAATTAATAAATTAAAA
>NZ_JAFEPJ010000050.1:0-4547 GCF_016893255.1 Staphylococcus sp. GDB20D11A | reverse complement strand
TTTCCAAAATTGAATCCATTGCAGTGTTATAAAAATAAGTGCTTTCTACACAAACCAACACATGCATGTGTTGGTTATAAGAATTATCTATATTATTTACAGTTACTTCTGTCGCTCGCATAAAACCAACTAAGTTTTTATTAATTTTCTTATATTTCATCATACGATTAAAACCTTTTGACATATCCGATAAACTTTTATTTAATTCAGTACCATCATAAACATTTCTAACGGTCAACGTAAGGAAAAGCCAACGAACTGTTGGTTTTTGTTTGATAACTTCTGCAACAACCTTTTGTGACTGAATACCATGCTTCATTGCTCTCCTCCAGTTGCACATTGGACATAATCGAGATTTACAAAACCACACACGATATAACGTTTTTTCTCCCGTTTCATAACTCACTTTATATTCAAGTACCTCTGCACAATCTTTTACACGTTCAGCCTTTTTAAATTCAAGAATATGCAAGAGTTCAAAATAATCTACATTTGCCATTTTCTTTTCTCGCCAAGGTCTTATTTTTCCACTTTTTGTTTTGTCGATTAGTACACTTGATTTTTCATCTGAATTAATGCTATTATTATTGCACATAATGAATACAGAAACCCCCTATGTAAATTTGTTTTTGTGTGGTAACTTAAACAATAACATAGGGTATTTTTCTGTGCAAGGATTTTTAAAGGTTCATTAACCTTATAAAGCCAATCACACCAACACTTTAAACGCGATGTAAACTATAAAAATAAAAACTTGTTGTTTCTATATGTATCAAGATAAGAAAGAACAAGTTCAAAACCATCAAAAAAAGACACCTTTTCAGGTGCTTTTTTTATTTTATAAACTCATTCCCTGATCTCGACTTCGTTCTTTTTTTACCTCTCGGTTATGAGTTAGTTCAAATTCGTTCTTTTTAGGTTCTAAATCGTGTTTTTCTTGGAATTGTGCTGTTTTATCCTTTACCTTGTCTACAAACCCCTTAAAAACGTTTTTAAAGGCTTTTAAGCCGTCTGTACGTTCCTTAAGGAATTCCTTAGTGCTTTCATAGATTAAACTCACATCACGCTTTAAATCGCTTATTTTAGACTTTAAAGACTTGTTTTCTTCAAGCAACTCATTATAATCATTTACATTTTCATTAAATCGCTCTACAAGACCACTATATTTTTCTTTAACTTGCCCATGTTCTTTACTTAATTTTTTATATTCTCTCGCCATATCAGTACTCATGAGATTTCTAACATGCTGTTTTAACCTATCGTTATCTCTCGCAGCAGTCACTAAGTTTTTATAATCACGCTCCGATATAACAACATTTTTGGTTGGTTTCTTTTCTGTTTTCATTATTTCTTTTCCCAAACCAAACATGGACTTTTCACCCGTTGGCACTTCAACACTTTTCATGTGTCGTTTCGCTGGTACTTCTAAATCTGATTTAACTTTATCGCTATAAGCAGTCCATTCATCTTTTTTAACTGCTAAATTTTTTTCTAGAAAATCAATCTCTTTTTCCAAAGTTTGTTTTTTAAATTTAGCTGTCTCAATATGTTTACGGTCAGAGCCACGTTCACCACGCTTCAACTCAAAACCCTGTTTTTTCATATGCTCGGGGAATTTATCTTGTAGCCATAACAGTTCTTGACGATTAAACACATTTTTTCCTTGCAGTTTTCCATCACGCATAGGCACAACACCTAAATGCATGTGAGGGGTTTGCTCATCATTATGAACTGTTGCATAAGCAATATTTTGCTTGCCATATCGTTCGGAAAATAATTTATAACTTTCCTCAAAAAATCGTTTTTGTTCTCCTGGATCCAGTTGCTCAAAAAAATCTCGGTCAGATGTTACTAGCAACTCATTTACAAGAACAGCATCTTTCCTCGTTTTTCTTGTACCTGTTTTTTGTGATTCAATAATTTCTTTGACACGTTCGTTGTAATCAATATTTTTATCATTTTTCAAATCATAATTTTCACGTGTTCGCTCATGGTCAATATCATCATTCGTTCTACTTTTTCGCTCTCTTTGATTATGAAATTGCATGCCTTTTAGTCCAGCTGATTTCACTTTTTGCATTCTACAAACTGCATAACTCATATGTAAATCGCTCCTTTTTAGGTGGCACAAATGTGAGGCATTTTCGCTCTTTCCGGCAACCACTTCCAAGTAAAGTATAACACACTATACTTTATATTCATAAAGTGTGTGCTCTGCGAGGCTGTCGGCAGTGCCGACCAAAACCATAAAACCTTTAAGACCTTTCTTTTTTTTACGAGAAAAAAGAAACAAAAAAACCTGCCCTCTGCCACCTCAGCAAAGGGGGGGTTTGCTCTCGTGCTCGTTTAAAAATCAGCAAGGGACAGGTAGTATTTTTTGAGAAGATCACTCAAAAAATCTCCACCTTTAAACCCTTGCCAATTTTTATTTTGTCCGTTTTGTCTAGCTTACCGAAAGCCAGACTCAGCAAGAATAAAATTTTTATTGCCTTTCGGTTTTCTAGTGTAACGGACAAAACCACTCAAAATAAAAAAGATACAAGAGAGGTCTCTCGTATCTTTTATTCAGCAATCGCGCCCGATTGCTGAACAGATTAATAATAGATTTTAGCTTTTTATTTGTTGAAAAAAGCTAATCAAATTGTTGTCGGGATCAATTACTGCAAAGTCTCGTTCATCCCACCACTGATCTTTTAATGATGTATTGGGGTGCAAAATGCCCAAAGGCTTAATATGTTGATATAATTCATCAATTCCCTCTACTTCAATGCGGCAACTAGCAGTACCAGCAATAAACGACTCCGCACCTGTACAAACCGGTGAATCATTACTACGAGAGCGCCAGCCTTCATCACTTGCCTCCCATAGATGAATCCGAACCTCATTACACATTAGAACTGCGAATCCATCTTCATGGTGAACCAAAGTGAAACCTAGTTTATCGCAATAAAAACCTATACTCTTTTTAATATCCCCGACTGGCAATGCCGGGATAGACTGTAACATTCTCACGCATAAAATCCCCTTTCATTTTCTAATGTAAATCTATTACCTTATTATTAATTCAATTCGCTCATAATTAATCCTTTTTCTTATTACGCAAAATGGCCCGATTTAAGCACACCCTTTATTCCGTTAATGCGCCATGACAGCCATGATAATTACTAATACTAGGAGAAGTTAATAAATACGTAACCAACATGATTAACAATTATTAGAGGTCATCGTTCAAAATGGTATGCGTTTTGACACATCCACTATATATCCGTGTCGTTCTGTCCACTCCTGAATCCCATTCCAGAAATTCTCTAGCGATTCCAGAAGTTTCTCAGAGTCGGAAAGTTGACCAGACATTACGAACTGGCACAGATGGTCATAACCTGAAGGAAGATCTGATTGCTTAACTGCTTCAGTTAAGACCGAAGCGCTCGTCGTATAACAGATGCGATGATGCAGACCAATCAACATGGCACCTGCCATTGCTACCTGTACAGTCAAGGATGGTAGAAATGTTGTCGGTCCTTGCACACGAATATTACGCCATTTGCCTGCATATTCAAACAGCTCTTCTACGATAAGGGCACAAATCGCATCGTGGAACGTTTGGGCTTCTACCGATTTAGCAGTTTGATACACTTTCTCTAAGTATCCACCTGAATCATAAATCGGCAAAATAGAGAAAAATTGACCATGTGTAAGCGGCCAATCTGATTCCACCTGAGATGCATAATCTAGTAGAATCTCTTCGCTATCAAAATTCACTTCCACCTTCCACTCACCGGTTGTCCATTCATGGCTGAACTCTGCTTCCTCTGTTGACATGACACACATCATCTCAATATCCGAATAGGGCCCATCAGTCTGACGACCAAGAGAGCCATAAACACCAATAGCCTTAACATCATCCCCATATTTATCCAATATTCGTTCCTTAATTTCATGAACAATCTTCATTCTTTCTTCTCTAGTCATTATTATTGGTCCATTCACTATTCTCATTCCCTTTTCAGATAATTTTAGATTTGCTTTTCTAAATAAGAATATTTGGAGAGCACCGTTCTTATTCAGCTATTAATAACTCGTCTTCCTAAGCATCCTTCAATCCTTTTAATAACAATTATAGCATCTAATCTTCAACAAACTGGCCCGTTTGTTGAACTACTCTTTAATAAAATAATTTTTCCGTTCCCAATTCCACATTGCAATAATAGAAAAGCCATCTTCATCTGCTTTTTCTTCATCATCTGTATGTATTAAATCGCCATCTTCTGCGTCATCAAGATTTAATTCCTTATGAATTTCCTTTAATAAACCACCATATGAAATTAATCTTTTTCGATAAAGTCCTTCCTCCAAATCAGCTAAACGCTGCAAATTTCTTTCTTCGTCATCAGTCATAAAATCTGTATCTTTTACTGGATATTTTGCAGTTTCATCAATGGCTGATTTTATATCAGATTTATGTTTATTTTTTGGTCGAATCATTTGGACTTTAACGTTTGGATCATAATCTAATTTCATAGCTCTTTTCCAAAATTGAATCCATT
>NZ_JAFEPJ010000005.1:0-4525 GCF_016893255.1 Staphylococcus sp. GDB20D11A | reverse complement strand
AATACCTGTAAATAATTGTTTTTGTCTTTTTTGATAATGCTCATGTGACTCTCTTACTTTACGTAACATTTCTTCGTTTTCGTCTTGAACTTTACGTATATCTTTTCTTATTTCTGCTTGAATATCTTCAGTATTCACTTTACCTAACTTTTCTTTTGCTATATCAACAAAATCATTATGTGCTTGAATACCACTAGAGCGAAAGACCTCCGCCATCTCTTTCAATTTCGATGTTATTGCTTCTTGTTCTTTCTCTCTCGTTTTCTGATTCTCCTGCATTTCTGCCAGATAATTTACGATGAGCTTGTTTTGTCTCTTGAGCTCGTTCAACTCTTCGCTGCTTAAGTTGTTTTGTGTGTTGTTCGAGTACATCCCAATTGACTTTGATTCCGTCTGCGTATTCGGGTTCTCTTTGTTGTTCTTGATGTCTTTCATGCTCATAGTCAATCGCCCCTTTTTCATAATCTGAACCTAATGTTCGTCCACGTACCCATTTATTTGCATTTTCAGGCTTATATGAGATTGTTTCGCCACGAAGTTTAACTTCGATACCTTTTTCTTCTAAATGCTCTGAAAACGTCTCTAAATTGCTTGTATGTGCTTTAGCATTTTCAATGTGATCACGCAATTCATCTTTCCAAGAATATTCATCTCTATCAAACACAATGCCTTTTTCTGCTTGTGTGTATCTCATTTTGGCAGTGCCACGCTCTGTTACACTCAAACCATTTTCACGACAGACATTATCATTCTCTTGTTTAACTAATTCACGTTGTTTTTTATTACTTTGATATTTCTTACCAGTTTCTAAATCAACTGAATTAATCACAATATGATTGTGATAATGGTCTTTATCTGTATGCGTATAAACTGCTACTTGATGATTCGGTGCTATCTTCTCGGCTAATTCTAAACCTAGTTGATTACATTGTTCTGGTGTGACTTCGTTAGGTTTAAAAGATTGAATCACTGTATGTGCTTGAACACCATCTTCTTTGCCATATAACGCTCTTGTTTGCTTAAAAGCCGATTTTGCGTAATCTACATCACAATTCAAACCACTTTTTTCTTCTGCTCGTTTCTCTGCGTAATTGATTGCACGACTTGCCGATTTGGTATTACCTAATTTAGTTGTTGCCATTGTTATCACTTCTTTTTTGTTTAGGTGCTATAACATCAATAATAATTCGAAAAATAATCACATAAATAAAAAATGCTATTATTACCCATTTATTTTCAAAAAAAGCATTATTCTGTATATAAAGAAAGATAATTAACCCAGCACTAATTATTAAATATAAAGTAATAAGAACACGCCTTAATTTAGACTTTGCCATATGTCATTCAACCTTTCACGAACAGCTTTAATATTGTGTTCTAAACCTTCATAATTTGGTGCTTCATGTTGGTGTTGATTACAATATTTAGCAATCTGATTTACATTTGCCCCTAACTTACTTAAATCTTTGGCAATCGATTGTCGCGTCTCTTTATCCAATTTGGGCGCTACCAATCGACTCCCATGTGCCTTTTTCTTAACAAAATTCGGCACACTCATATTCAAAGTTTCGGCAGATGACCTTAACTTTTCATATTCGGATTCGCTCACTCTGAAACTAATTTGTTTTGGCTCTTTGCGGTTGGGTTTTCGGTTTTCCCCAACAGACAAATCGCTAGCCAAATTATTATCACGTTCACTCATTTAGTCCCACCACGTTTCTTCGAAATTTATAACTTTCTATGTTTGTAGATTATATGATAATCAACAAAATTTCAAGTCATAATGTGGTTTGGCAAGCGTCGTATATTCTAGCCACTTCGTTCTGAATATACCGGCTTGCTGGGATTAATCCCAGACCCTTTATGTTTTTGCTAACGCAAAAAATGAGTGGCAAAATGCTAGCCACTCATAGTTCAAAACCAAATTCAAAATCAAAACAAAAGCAACCAAAAATGTGGTTGCTAATAAAATTAATTCTCATAATTATTACGAATAAAATTCTCAATATTTTTTTCGTAATTTGGATAGTTATAATTTCCTAAACAACTTACTTTATTTGAATAATATTTAAATAATTCACAACAAAGCTTAAAAGATTGGTATGTCTTTCTATATCCATTCATCTCAAAAGTAGCTAAAAGCATATTGAATTCTTTATCAGTTAAATATTTGTTTATAAACTTATAATTCTTTCCTAAACTAAAATCAAAACCCCTATTAAAGCCAATATACCAAGAAATCATTCTTAATAATTCAGGACGTAAAATATTATTGAAATGATCTAAAGCAAATAATATTTCTCTTCTAAAAACACCCTTTGCTACATACGTTGAGACACTCCAAAACTCATTACAGCAATCATAAAATTCTCGTTCTGTTGGTTTTTTTAACCAATAATTTGAGTCATCTGGAACAATTTCTTGAGTTACTAAATTATCTTTATCAACTAAAATTTTTACAAGACCATCAGAATCACTAAAATAACGATTTAAATCTTTTAAATTAATTAATGTAATATCCATTTTTATGCCATCTTTAAAATACATTATATAACTGTAACCATAATCTAAATCAGGTGGGAATAATTCCATATCTTCTGGTTTCTGTATAAACAATAATTCTCCAAATAAACTTAACCAACTTTCTTCATGTGTGAAATACTCAATATCTGATACGAAAAAAGCAAAATCATAATCTTGAAACTTATCTTTTTTTATATTTTCATTAGTTCTTGAACCCTCGAGAGCAATAATTTTTACATTGCTTCGTTGATAAGCAAATTCAGAAACTAAATTTAAAATTTCTTTTTCAGTCCTCATTGTTTTTTCACTCCCAAAATCTAAATTCACGCTGCCAAAATTCAATCTGCTTTTGCAATTGTTTTTCATTCTCTTTTAAAGTCAATTTCATTAAGTCCGTTAAATCAATTTCTGAAATACTTTTTAACATTTCTCTGTATTTATTTTTTGTACGTCTTTCTAATTTACCCCATGTACTTTCTTCATGAATTAGCATATAAATCATTGCTTGGTCTTTTACTTTTTCTAAACTAGACCAATCTGGTTTCAAAATATGTAAATCATTAAAACAATCGTTCCAATAATCAACCATATCTCTTTTTAATTCAATTTCTACACGCCATAAGTGTTCAGACATAACTTCAATGTCTGCATTATCCTTACGTTCTTGTTTTTTATTATAAATTCTAATAAATCTATCACTGTCACGAACACCAAAATATTTTGTTTCTGGTTTACCGTTACGACCATAAAAAATAGTTTTCTTAACTGATTTATCAGTCATCGCATAATAATCGCTCAAATCGTCTTCAAAATCAAAAGCCAAATCTAATCTTGTAAAACCATCATCTTCCATGTAGTCAATGATGTTTTGTTTTAACCAAAGCATTTCTTCATGCGTAAGTTTATTAGGATTAAATTCAACACGCATATTACGTCTATCCCACGCATCTGCTTTTACTTTATCATATTCGATGTAAACTTTTTCTTGTAGAGCCTTAGCTTTAAATTTGGTTTGTAATATATCCCAAAGTCTAATTTGTGGCGCAATACTCATAAATTCAGACAGTTTGTGAGCATTGTTCTTATTAAGATTCCCAACAATTGTCATAGCATCAAAGTGTAATTTTGGTTCGGGGGTGTACATAATATGTCGGTTTAACCGGCTATTAGAGTAGCCGGTTTTAGAAAAATTTGTATTTTCGTATTCTATGCTTTGATTTGATAAGATTTCTTGCTCTTTTTTACTCATAAAAAATCGACTCCTTAATTTCGTTTAAGAAGTCGCTCACCCAAATATATATCTTGAAGAATAAACTTATATCGTTTAATATCTAGATATACAAAAAATTGCAAAACACATAGCATATGTTTTTGAAATGGATAAGTCGCTATCACAAACTTTGGTCAGGGCGTGAGCGACTTCTTTTTATTTGTTTATTAATATAACACTATCAAAAGACTTGGTCTAATTAGATCAGGTCTTTTTTATTTAACCATTTGTAATAGCTGATAAATAACTAAAACTATTAAAACACCAAATACATACTTACTTGTTATGAAATTCTCAAAGGCTTCTTTGAATTTCATGTTATCAACTCCCTTATTGCTTTATTCCAATTGCTTTATTGACGTTGAGCCTCGAAACCCTTAACAATCCCAAAACTTGTCGAATGGTCGGCTTAATAGCTCACGCTATGCCGACATTCGTCTACAAGTTTAGTTAAGGGTTTTTCTCAACGCACAATAAATTTTCTCGGCATAAATGCATGGTCTAATCATGAAATTTTGCTCTAATCCATTCGTACAAGCCAATAAATAGTCCTATAGCGAGTATATAAGGCAAACCATAAGCAATATACCAAACAAATGTCATAAAGCCCTCAGAGGCTCTTATTTTGCTTGCTATGGCATTCTGCAATGTATCTACATGTAGGAAATTCATAAAGTCACTACCAATCGTCATAATTAAAGCAAATAGCATAAAGACTAATAACATAGCCCC
>NZ_JAFEPJ010000049.1:0-1959 GCF_016893255.1 Staphylococcus sp. GDB20D11A | reverse complement strand
CACAGGAGTCTGGACTTGACTGAGTTTATGGAAGAAGTTTTAATTGATGATAATATGGTTTTTGATATTGATAATTTAAAAGGATTTCTTAATGATACCAGTTCATTTGGGTTTATAGCTAAAGAAAATAATAAAATTATAGGATTTGCATATTGCTATACACTTTTAAGACCTGATGGAAAAACAATGTTTTATTTACACTCAATAGGAATGTTACCTAACTATCAAGACAAAGGTTATGGTTCAAAATTATTATCTTTTATTAAGGAATATTCTAAAGAGATTGGTTGTTCTGAAATGTTTTTAATAACTGATAAAGGTAATCCTAGAGCTTGCCATGTATATGAAAAATTAGGTGGTAAAAATGATTATAAAGATGAAATAGTATATGTATATGATTATGAAAAAGGTGATAAATAAATGAATATAGTTGAAAATGAAATATGTATAAGAACTTTAATAGATGATGATTTTCCTTTGATGTTAAAATGGTTAACTGATGAAAGAGTATTAGAATTTTATGGTGGTAGAGATAAAAAATATACATTAGAATCATTAAAAAAACATTATACAGAGCCTTGGGAAGATGAAGTTTTTAGAGTAATTATTGAATATAACAATGTTCCTATTGGATATGGACAAATATATAAAATGTATGATGAGTTATATACTGATTATCATTATCCAAAAACTGATGAGATAGTCTATGGTATGGATCAATTTATAGGAGAGCCAAATTATTGGAGTAAAGGAATTGGTACAAGATATATTAAATTGATTTTTGAATTTTTGAAAAAAGAAAGAAATGCTAATGCAGTTATTTTAGACCCTCATAAAAATAATCCAAGAGCAATAAGGGCATACCAAAAATCTGGTTTTAGAATTATTGAAGATTTGCCAGAACATGAATTACACGAGGGCAAAAAAGAAGATTGTTATTTAATGGAATATAGATATGATGATAATGCCACAAATGTTAAGGCAATGAAATATTTAATTGAGCATTACTTTGATAATTTCAAAGTAGATAGTATTGAAATAATCGGTAGTGGTTATGATAGTGTGGCATATTTAGTTAATAATGAATACATTTTTAAAACAAAATTTAGTACTAATAAGAAAAAAGGTTATGCAAAAGAAAAAGCAATATATAATTTTTTAAATACAAATTTAGAAACTAATGTAAAAATTCCTAATATTGAATATTCGTATATTAGTGATGAATTATCTATACTAGGTTATAAAGAAATTAAAGGAACTTTTTTAACACCAGAAATTTATTCTACTATGTCAGAAGAAGAACAAAATTTGTTAAAACGAGATATTGCCAGTTTTTTAAGACAAATGCACGGTTTAGATTATACAGATATTAGTGAATGTACTATTGATAATAAACAAAATGTATTAGAAGAGTATATATTGTTGCGTGAAACTATTTATAATGATTTAACTGATATAGAAAAAGATTATATAGAAAGTTTTATGGAAAGACTAAATGCAACAACAGTTTTTGAGGGTAAAAAGTGTTTATGCCATAATGATTTTAGTTGTAATCATCTATTGTTAGATGGCAATAATAGATTAACTGGAATAATTGATTTTGGAGATTCTGGAATTATAGATGAATATTGTGATTTTATATACTTACTTGAAGATAGTGAAGAAGAAATAGGAACAAATTTTGGAGAAGATATATTAAGAATGTATGGAAATATAGATATTGAGAAAGCAAAAGAATATCAAGATATAGTTGAAGAATATTATCCTATTGAAACTATTGTTTATGGAATTAAAAATATTAAACAGGAATTTATCGAAAATGGTAGAAAAGAAATTTATAAAAGGACTTATAAAGATTGATTATATAATATATGAAAAGCTATTATAAAAGACATTAGTATTAAATAGTTTAAAAAAATGAAAAATAATAAAGGAAGTGAGTCAAGTCCAGACTCCTGT
>NZ_JAFEPJ010000048.1:0-2346 GCF_016893255.1 Staphylococcus sp. GDB20D11A | reverse complement strand
AATTATACGGACTTTATCTAATATTTTCATTTCAATATTCTATTAACACTATTCAGTAGGTTTGAAATTAATACTATCCGTAAAATAGATGTTTTCTTCTTTACTTGTTACAAAAGAAAATTCTAAATTTTTGTGTCCTATAGATGATCCTTTTAAATCACCATCGCCTTTTATTAATAATTTAGGTGCTTTCTTAGTTGGTATATCATACCTCTTTCTAAGTTGCTTAACATTGTAGTCATTGTTACTCAATTGATACTCGGCCGAATAACTAGGTACATTGGGATTATATGATATGTCATCATCTTTATAATCATTAATATCTTTAAAGTCACCGTATTGTACAAAAAACTTGAAGTTTTCAATTTCTTTTCTTAATTTATCATCAGCTATCGGTTTAGTTGGGATAATTCGATTATGTTCCATTTTTACTG
Source organism: Staphylococcus sp. GDB20D11A (assembly GCF_016893255.1). Classification (NCBI taxonomy): domain Bacteria; kingdom Bacillati; phylum Bacillota; class Bacilli; order Caryophanales; family Staphylococcaceae; genus Staphylococcus; species Staphylococcus sp. GDB20D11A. Next base: position 1,912 of record NZ_JAFEPJ010000048.1, on the reverse strand, counting down.
GATATTTTATATCTTTACTTTGTGTATACCCTTTACTGTCTTCCCACAATTCTCTAACAATAAAATTACCTTTCGATGTCCTAGTATTACGATTTATATAGAGCACCATACTTCTAGATTCCATTTTTTTACCCTTTAGTTCAATTACCATCTCAGAATCAACAATCCAAGTCCCTTTATCTCCTTTTTCAAACTCTTGATCTCGAAATCCTTCTTTATCATAAAAGTCTTCAAGATTTTTAGTTGGATACAAGCTCAACGTTTTGTTGAAGTTTTCTTTAATTTGTTTATCCTTACTGCTTTCTTCCTTTTTCATTCCGCAAGCCCCTATAAAAACAGCTAATAATACTAAATACAGCCAAAGCCTCAACTTTCTTGAATGAATCATCATTTCACATCCCCATTTTTATTTTTAATGCAAAGTTAAGTTCAAATTCCAATATTAATAATACTAGAGGAAATTTTATGATTAAATCCTCGTGGCTTTTAATTGTTAGTTGTATTTTTCACATATTAACATCACAAATTATTTAAAAAAGCGCAAATATCTTTATAATTTTTATCGGCCTAACCCACTAATTAATTAAGATAAATTGCGCTTATATTTAAAATAATAACACTGAAACTCAATGTCTTTACTTGTTAAAATCGATGTTTAAATACATCTTTACTAACATTCATTTTTCGGTTTACATTAATTTGTTATATAGCGATATATATCATCTCTGACAGCTTTATCGAGTGCTAAATCCATAGTTACTACGTTTGAACCATTCGGCATTTTATCTTGCTTCTCTGAACCTTCTATATATCCAGCAGTTCCTAAATAATAAAAATATATACCATCATCATCTTTTTTCTGTACAAAAATATACATTTTAATTCCTTTTGCTCTATGGGACAAAATTTTCTGAACTTCTTTTGATTTTAGCGTTCTATTAGATTTAGTAAACCATTTTAATTCATCTTGACTTAAAAATTCATCTTCATATTTTGTGCTATCACTTATATCTTCATGCTTATCATAAGTGATAAATATTGGCATTTCTTGGCTTCTTATCATGTATCCCATGATTACAGACGAACCATTTTTATTCCAATTAAATATTTTGCTAAAATCTTCTCTTGAATATTTATTATATAAAATCAGTCCATTTTTACCTTTTTGGTATTTTTCATTGTTATACTTTGATAATTCAATAAGATCTTCTAAAAATATTTTAAATGTTTGATTACTTAGAGCATTAGTAAATGCATCGCTTAGTCTTATCATTCTTTCATTACGTTCTATAATGGGACTTCCATAGATTTTTTCAATTCCTGCGTTGTAAAATGAAAAATCTAAAATTCTTAATGAAGTATCTATATCATCTTCTGTTATATCCTTAACTTCGTTCAACATTTTATTTTTTAATTCATCATATGTTAATTCATTTTTTAAAAGTTCTTCTAAAACTAAACTATCGATTCTTTTCAATCCAGGTGCTATTTGTCTTGAAAAGAAAACCAGATTTTTAGATTCATTTTCCGTCAATAAAGCATCTATTTTTTTATACCTTACTAAAAATTCGTAATAATTACTAAATTTAGAAAATATAACGCTTGGATCTATAGAATGTTGTTGTATAAAATCCATTAGTAACGGCATGTGTCCCAATCTATTTTCAACTTCTTCATAAGCTTTTAATATTAATTTATTTTGATTCAATGATACTGCATCCAATGAATTGTAAATCTGTTTTTTAGCAACTTCTTCAAAATTAATTGTAGATACTCCATTAATCGAATCGTTATTCGTTAAAAACTTCTTATAATTATCTTTATTTTGCGATTGATCTCCAGAAAGCGCAATCGGAATTAAATAATTGGTCTTATAATTACCAATAAAATCAATTATGAACTGCACCCAGTC
>NZ_JAFEPJ010000047.1:0-642 GCF_016893255.1 Staphylococcus sp. GDB20D11A | reverse complement strand
TTAAATCTTTTTATAAAAGAAAACGTTTAGCAGACAATGAGTTAAATTATTTTAAAGCAGAGTTTACTTATGTAAATGAGCATTTAAAATAATGAAAACGAAGCCGTATGTTAACGTTTGACTTATAAAAATGGTGGAAACATAGATTAAGTTATTAAGGGCGCACGGTGGATGCCTTGGCACTAGAAGCCGATGAAGGACGTTACTAACGACGATATGCTTTGGGGAGCTGTAAGTAAGCTTTGATCCAGAGATTTCCGAATGGGGAAACCCAGCATGAGTTATGTCATGTTATCGATATGTGAATACATAGCATATCAGAAGGCACACCCGGAGAACTGAAACATCTTAGTACCCGGAGGAAGAGAAAGAAAATTCGATTCCCTTAGTAGCGGCGAGCGAAACGGGAAGAGCCCAAACCAACAAGCTTGCTTGTTGGGGTTGTAGGACACTCTATACGGAGTTACAAAGGACGACATTAGACGAATCATCTGGAAAGATGAATCAAAGAAGGTAATAATCCTGTAGTCGAAAATGTTGTCTCTCTTGAGTGGATCCTGAGTACGACGGAGCACGTGAAATTCCGTCGGAATCTGGGAGGACCATCTCCTAAGGCTAAATACTCTCTAGTGACCGATAGTG
>NZ_JAFEPJ010000046.1:0-1417 GCF_016893255.1 Staphylococcus sp. GDB20D11A | reverse complement strand
TGATTTCATTGGTGGTTTATTCCTCGGCCTCACAGTAGGATTACTCCTTTTTGGCATCACTCAAGGAGAAACTTCTGGTTTTTCTTCGTTCTCATCGTTAACTAGCCTAATTGGTTCTGTTGTAGCTTTGGTGGGATTTATTTGGAGAATTGTTACCGCAGAAAATCCATTTGTACCACCTGTCCTGTTCAATAACAAGGATTATGTCAATACGGTCATAATTGCATTTTTTTCGATGTTTGCTTATTTCGCTGTTCTTGTGTTCGTCCCATTACTAGTCATTGAGGTGAATGGACTCTCTTCTGGACAGGCTGGAATGATATTGTTGCCAGGTGGTGTGGCTGTTGCAATCTTATCTCCCTTCGTTGGCCGTCTTTCTGATCGATTTGGGGATAAACGTCTGATAATTACTGGGATGACTCTGATGGGGCTGTCTACCTTATTCTTGTCCACCTATGCATCTGGTGCTTCACCTCTGTTAGTTTCCGTGGGGGTCCTCGGAGTAGGGATTGCTTTTGCATTCACGAATTCTCCCGCAAATAACGCCGCAGTAAGTGCACTCGATGCAGACAAGGTTGGTGTCGGAATGGGGATTTTCCAAGGTGCTTTGTACCTTGGAGCAGGAACTGGAGCAGGTATGATTGGAGCATTATTATCCGCTCGACGTGATGCTACTGAGCCGATAAATCCATTATATATATTGGACGCTATGTCCTACTCAGATGCGTTCCTTGCAGCTACAGGGGCAATACTCATTGCCTTAATAGCTGGATTAGGTTTAAAAAAGCGTGGGTAATAACTTAGTTATGTAAAGATTAGTTATTGTTTAGTTCATCTTCTATAGTTTAAGCTGTAAATAAATAGCTTAGGAATCACGCAAATTTGAATTTCTTAGAATAGAATACTTTTAAGTAACTCAACTTTCGTACACTGTTTTATTGGTGCGAAAGTTGAGTATGTTAAGGATGAAACAATGAAAACATTGGTGATCGTTTCTCACCCAGATATGCCAAATTCTCGAATCAATAAAGTTTGGGTAGAAAAAGCAGCGTCTTATTCAAACGAAATTACCATTCATGATCTTTATAGAGAGTATCCTGATTTTATTATAAATGTAAAAAGAGAGCAGGAATTAGTTGAAAATCATGATAATATTATTTTTCAATTTCCATTATATTGGTATAGTTCTCCTTCATTATTAAAAAAATGGATCGATGAAGTGATTATATATGGATGGGCTTACGGATCAAAGGGTAAAAGAATATTTTATAATCGAAAATTAGGATTAGCTATATCAGCTGGCGTAAAAAAAGGTGAATTTACAAGTATGGGTAAAAACAAGCATACATTAACCCAGATGTTAACACCATTCAAATCTTTATGTGCATAGATTCATGCTGAATATGTACCAGAGTTT
>NZ_JAFEPJ010000045.1:0-1417 GCF_016893255.1 Staphylococcus sp. GDB20D11A | reverse complement strand
TGATTTCATTGGTGGTTTATTGCTCGGCCTCACAGTAGGATTACTCCTTTTTGGTATCACTCAAGGGGAAACTTCTGGTTTTTCTTCGTTCTCATCGTTAACTAGCCTAATTGGTTCTGTTGTAGCTTTGGTAGGGTTTATTTGGAGAATTGTTACCGCAGAAAATCCATTTGTACCACCTGTCCTGTTCAATAACAAGGATTATGTCAATACGGTCATAATTGCATTTTTTTCGATGTTTGCTTATTTCGCTGTTCTTGTGTTCGTCCCATTGCTAGTCGTTGAGGTGAATGGACTCTCTTCTGGACAGGCGGGAATGATATTGTTGCCAGGTGGTGTGGCTGTTGCAATCTTATCTCCCTTCGTTGGCCGTCTTTCTGATCGATTTGGGGATAAACGTCTGATAATTACAGGGATGACTCTGATGGGGCTGTCTACCTTATTCTTGTCCACCTATGCATCTGGTGCTTCACCTTTGTTAGTTTCCGTGGGGGTCCTCGGAGTAGGGATTGCTTTTGCATTCACGAATTCTCCCGCAAATAACGCCGCAGTAAGTGCACTCGAAGCAGACAAGGTTGGTGTCGGAATGGGGATTTTCCAAGGTGCTTTGTACCTTGGAGCAGGAACTGGAGCAGGTATGATTGGAGCATTATTATCCGCTCGACGTGATGCTACTGAGCCGATAAATCCATTATATATATTGGAAGCTATGTCCTACTCAGATGCGTTCCTTGCAGCTACAGGGGCAATACTCATTGCCTTAATAGCTGGATTAGGTTTAAAAAAGCGTGGGTAATAACTTAGTTATGTAAAGATTAGTTATTGTTTAGTTCATCTTCTATAGTTTAAGCTGTAAATAAATAGCTTAGGAATCACGCAAATTTGACTTTCTTAGAATAGAATACTTTTAAGTAACTCAACTTTCGTACACTTTTTTATTGGTGCGAAAGTTGAGTATGCTAAGGATGAAACAATGAAAACATTGGTGATCGTTTCTCACCCAGATATGCCAAATTCTCGAATCAATAAAGTTTGGGTAGAAAAAGCAGCGTCCTATCCAAAAGAAATTACCATTCATGATCTTTATAAAGAGTATCCTGATTTTATTATAAATGTAAAAAGAGAACAGGAATTAGTTGAAAATCATGATAATATTATTTTTCAATTTCCATTATATTGGTATAGCTCTCCTTCATTATTAAAAAAATGGATCGATGAAGTGATTATATATGGATGGGCTTACGGATCAAAGGGTAAAAGAATATTTTATAATCGAAAATTAGGATTAGCTATATCAGCTGGCGTAAAAAAAGGTAAATTTACAAGTATGGGTAAAAACAAGCATACATTAACCCAGATGTTAACACCATTCAAATCTTTATGTGCATACATTCACGCTGAATATGTACCAGAGTTT